>WJMF01000060.1 GCA_014728085.1 Candidatus Zhuqueibacterota bacterium | reverse complement strand
GTATCAATACAATGGGAGGTAGATTATGCCTGATTACAATCGACGCCGGTTTATGCAGACACTTTCCATGTCTGCAGCCGCTTCCCTGGGCGGTGGATTTGCCTGTTCAAAGCGTTCAGCCAAACGTTCGAATATCATCGTTATTTTTTGCGATGATTTGGGATACGGAGACCTGAGCGTGTTTGGACACCCAACCATCCATACGCCTAATCTGGACCGAATGGCGCAGGAAGGACAAAAATGGACGCATTTTTATGCCGGTGCTTCTGTCTGTACGCCCAGCCGGGCTGCTTTGCTTACCGGACGGTTGCCGATTCGCAGCGGTATGTGCAGCGATGAGAGACGCGTTCTCTTTCCCGACTCGCGCAGCGGATTGCCTCAAAGCGAAGTCACCATTGCCGAAGCGCTCAAACCGGCAGGCTATCATACCGCCTGTATCGGCAAATGGCATCTCGGCCATCTTCCTCCTTTTCTGCCGACGAAACACGGCTTTGATACGTATTTTGGCATCCCCTACAGCAACGACATGGACCTCATTGCGGGCAAGCCTTATTATGAAACCTGTGTCAAACCTCGAAGCGAGCTCTTTCAGGTACCGTTGATGCGCGATGAAGAGGTGATCGAAAAAGGACCGGACCAAACCAAATTAACCAAACGCTATACGGAAGAAGCCATTGCCTTTATCAAAAACAACAAAAAAAATCCCTTTTTCCTTTACCTGGCTCATAACATGCCCCATGTCCCGTTGTTTCGATCCAAAAACTTCACCAACCACAGCCTGCGGGGGCGTTATGGAGACGTTATCGAGGAGCTGGACTGGAGCGTTGGGCAAATTCTGCTAACGCTGAGAAAAGAAAAATTAGCCGATAACACGCTGGTTGTCTTTACGTCGGACAACGGTCCCTGGCTCTGGTTCAATCAGCACGGCGGCTCTGCAGGTTCGTTTCGCAACGGCAAAGGCACCACTTTTGAAGGGGGTATGCGCGAACCAACGATATTCTGGTATCCGGGTCGTATAGCGCCGCGTCTGGTTCAGGATATGGGATCAACAATGGATCTTTTACCCACCTTTTGCGCCCTTGCCGGTGCCAAAACGCCCGAAAATAAAGTTCTGGACGGCCATGATCTCTCGCCGGTTTTGTTCGGTAATGCATCGAGCCCCCGGCGGACCATGTACTATTATCGTGGCAGACAGCTCTATGCAGTTCGTCACGGTCGTTATAAAGCGCATTACATCACACAGGATTGTTACGGTGGTCCGCATCCGCAGCTCCATCACGATCCGCCGTTATTATACGATCTTGGTGAAGATCCAGGCGAAAAATTCAATATCGCTGCAGATCACGCAAAAATTCTCGATGAAATTGAAACGATCAGAAAAAATCACCTGGAGAATCTGGTACCGGGTGAAGATCAACTGACAAAACGGTCGATTCCCAGATAATCGTGTATGAAATGAAAACCTGAAATCAGAATACCCAGCTGTCCAGCAGGACGAGAACAAAATAGAGCATTTGTACGGCATAGACATGCACGAATAGCGGGCAGGTACAGCGCTCGAGTGCAAGCAGTCGCCACAACAGCGAAATTATAAATCCCATGCAAAACCAGGCGATATAGTTGCTCAGAGGGACAACGGGAGTCTGCCAGGTCCAATAGTTCAGATGTACAGCGGCAGGCTCCATAACCGCATCGAAAATCACCATAGCCGAAGAAGCCAACAGGCTAAATACTATCCATTGCAGCCGGAAAGTAAACCTTTTTTCAAAAAGGAACCGGACAAGCGAATAAGAAGCCAGATAGATAGAGACCCAGGCAAAGCCGATGGCAACGGGCACACCCAGTAATTGTGGTTGCAGAATCGACGAGTACTCGTATTCTCCAAACGGCCAGCCAAAGCGGATTCCTGCATATTCAATTCCCCAGCCGGCACAAAAGGTTAAAAAACTCCAAAATAAAAAACGCCGGCGCGCGGATTTGCACGAAACCATGGCCTCATGGATCATGACCAGGGCAACGGCAATCATCAGGGGAGCAGCGAGCAGACGCATCCAGCTCTGAAACCAATCGAGCAGATGCCAGATGCCGCCGGCAATAAAAAGAATATAAATCGGAATCACCTTGTGTTTTAAAGTTACTCTCATGCGTTAATCTCCGCAGCGTGTTTGGCGTAGAGAAATAGTGCGGTCTTTCCAGCGGATATCACCTTTAAAGTAGCGATACATGGAGTAAATGCCCAGGGTAATGGTAAGCAGAATAGCAAGCGGATGCAATATGACGGTCAGAAAAGGATCGCGAAATTTGAGGGCCAATACCAACCGAATCAATATATTTATGGCAACGGCAATGAGAGCATAAACCGAATGGAAAAGAAGAAAATAGGGGTAGACAAATCCGACAGTCATCAGGGCTAACAGAATGACAAATGGAACGGTTTTAAACTCCATCAGACCAAAGGCATTTTTGGAGAATCCCTCCCAAACCTCTTGCCAGTTGCTGTACATGCGTCCAAAGACTCTGTTTTTTCCGGACGCTGTCAGAATTTGAAAACCGGATTTTTTGACCAGGCGGCTAAGCGCTGTATCCTCAACAGCGTGGTTTCGAACCACTTTATGGCCACCGATATCATCATACGCCGTTTTGCGAAAGGCCATCCATTGGCCATTTGCAGCGGCCAGAGAGGGAAAAGGCAAATAATAGGTCAGCCACAGTGGCAGATAGCAGTATACACTCATATATATAGAGGGAACAATCAATTTTTCCGCCAGGGTTTTGGTGATTTGCTGGGGAAAAGCGGAAAAGAGAGCGAGATCGAGTTTTTGCATCCAGCCGACCGTGGCAGAAACAGCATTGGGGTGATGCCAGTTATCGGCGTCGGTAAAGATCAAAAATTCGCCTTTTGCCTGCCGAGCCAGTTGCCGGCAGGCCCAGTTTTTACCGGTCCAGCCCGGCGGCAGTGGTTTACCGGAATAGAATTTTATACGTTCATCCTCTCTGTTCTTTTGCCGAATAATCTCGGCAGTGCCATCGGCTGAATCATCATCCAGAACCAGAATCTCTATATTGAGATAATCCTGATTTTGCAGAGCGGTCAGACATCTGTTGATGACCTTTTCTTCATTACGCGCCGGCACCAGAAGGGACACAAAAGGAGTGCTAACGGGAGCCGGACCATTTTTCAACAGCGGAGCACTTGTGGCATTGACCAGAGTAATCAACATAACAATCAAGAGAAAGCCAAGGGCGATATAGAACAGTATGATCATCCTTGTCAGCCCTTTCCGGAAAAAATTTGCATACGCTCATTTACAGATCGCCGTCCGCAAAAAATCACGTTTCCCTTTTCCTGTTCGATTATGCGGTGTTGCAGGTCTTCCAGCAGATCTTGCATCGATAATGCCAAATGCTCCACAGAAAACGTTCCGAAAGCGTCGACCAATTGAAGCGGTGAAAATTGAAAAAATACCTGCGGATACTGTTCATTTAAAAATTCGATTCGAATCCCCAACAGTAAAATTTGAACCGGTAAAGGAATGCGCTTGAGCAGAAATTCTATGCCTCGTCTGAACTCGATCGGCCTCTTGTGCCATGCCTGCAGTTCGCCCTGGGGAAAGATGCAAATCAGGCGGCCGGCATCTTTCGGTTGAAAGAGATCCAGAGTGAACCGCAACGACTTTTTCATCTCCGCCGAAGAAGCGGAATCTATGGAATAAGCTCCCACATGCCGGAAAAACCGATTTTGTGACAATTGTTCCTCAAGCATCATCAAATAGGGACGGCGATGAAAAAATTTTCTATTGAGAAGATAGATAAAAAATCCGTCCCACCAGCTGCTGTGGTTGGGCAACAACAAAAGCGGCACTTTTTCTTTAACCACAGGCTGCTCATCCAGCAAGATCATGGAATAAAAGTGATGTTTAAAGAGCCGGTAGAGATAAGGCTTGAAAATAATATCAGCCCATTTTTTATGATCGGGATAAATCATATACTGTTCTCTGTTTGATCCGGTCGACTCGATACAGGGCAATCAACAGGATTCATCGTTCAGTCGAATGTCTCACCATGGTGAATGCGGGTATTTTATACCAGGATTCAATATCAAAACATATCAACAACATCAACGATGTTGATGACTTAGGCCAGATCTTTAACCATGACCGATTCTGTGGTTTCGGCAGTCAGCAGACAACCGGGTAAACCCGCTCCCGGGTGTGTACTGGCCCCGACCAGATAAAAATTATCAATGTCTTCGCTTTTGTTATGCGGCCGCAAATAGGCGGTTTGGGTCAGTCGGGGTTCAACGCCCCAGGCACTGCCATAGGTCGAGTTGTTTTTCCCGGCAAAATCGAGCGGCGTAAAGATCTCTTTAACTTCCAGATTCTCTTGCAGCCCTTGCAGTCCGAAATCATGTTCGAGATAGCGGAGAATGCGGTCGGCATAGGGTTTGGCCTGCTGAGTCCAGTCCACGCCGGCTTTTAAATGGGTTACCGGTACCAGGACATAGAGACTCGAGCAACCCGCCGGCGCCATGGACGGATCGGTTTTAGATGGCATATGAAGATACATGGAAAAATCATCCGGCAGGACATGCCTGTCGAAAATATCGGTAATCAATTCCTGATAGCGCGACGATAAAACCAGCGTATGATGTAAAAGCTGCGGGAATTTTTTCTTGACACCCAGATAAAGGATAAATGCACTCATGGAATAATGAAGACGGTTCAGGCGGCGATTACTCCATTTTTTTCGCTGTTTCGCCTCGATTAAATCACGGTAACTATGAATGAAATCAGCATTGGAAACAACCGCATCGGATTTATAAAAGCCGTTTTTTGTCTGAACACCGATAGCTTTGCCGTTCTGAACGACAATTTTTTCTGCCGGTTCACTGGTGTGTATCCCTCCGCCGGCGTCGATAAACAATCGTTCCAGGGCCTCTATCAAGCTGTACATCCCTCCCTTGCTGTACCAGACACCGCCCTCTTTTTCCAGATAGGGAATCATTTCATAAACAGCAGGGGCACGAAACGGGTTGCCGCCGATAAAAAGCGGATGAAAACTGAAAGCAAAGCGGCTTCGTTCATCCCTGAAATATTTTTTGGCAAATCCATAGGTAGAGCGCAAAGCGTTCAGCTGAATGGCTTTGGGGAAAAACTCCAGCATACTGGGGATAGTCATAAAGGGCTGTTTTCCCATACCCTGAGCAATGACGACGTTATATATCTTTTCCGAATCTTTTAAAAAACGGTCATACTGATCAGCATCACCCGGGTAAAAGGCGCGCAATTGTGATTTCATCTTTTCTCTGTCATCCGAATAATCGAGAAAAGTCTTGTCATGATAAAAAATACGATAAAAAGGGTCCAGTTTGACCATCTCCACTTCTTCGAACAGATTGCGCTTTTGACAGGCGAACAGGTCTTGCAAAATATCAGGAGCGGTGATCAACGACGGCCCCATATCAAAATGATAGCCCGCTTTCTCGAGCGGATAAGCATGTCCACCTACCCGTTCATTTTTTTCAAGTACGGTGACGTTAAATCCACGCGACTGCAGACGTATGGCCAGCGCCAAACCGCCAATTCCGGAGCCGATGATGATGATTTTTTTCATATTATTCCCATTCCTTTGAAATGATTAATGCATATGCGGATTGCATCGATTTCAACGATTGGTTCTGCGTTTAGTGAAACGATTAAAGAATATGGGCTCTATTCCATAAAAACAATATAATCCGATTAATTTGAAAATTTAATCGGTGTAATCTGCGTAATCCGTGGTTCATTATTTCCCTGTATACAAGTACTGACACCTGAACCGCTATTTTTCATACCTGGAAACCAGTTCCGCAGCCATTTTGCCGGAAAGCATACAGAGCGGCACCCCTCCGCCCGGGTGAACCGATCCGCCGGCAAAATAGAGACCTTTCAGATCACGGTTTCTGTTGGCCGGGCGGCTGAATGCTGCGGTCATAGAATTTGAAGAAAGTCCATAGATACTGCCGCAATTGCTGGAAAATGTATCGCGTATATCGAGAGGCGTCATTACCTTTTCGCATTCGATATGCGCTTCGGCATCAATTCCGGCTTTTTTCAATTTTGTCAACACCTGCTCCCGCATTCGGGTTACCGTCAGGTCCCAGGGATCATTACTGGTCAAATAGGGCATATTGAGCAAAACAAACCAGTTTTCGCTGCCGGAGGGGGCGTGTTGCGGATCCTTTTTGCATGTCACGGCAATATAAATCGTCGGATCATCCGGCGGTTGTTTGAGTTGAAAGATCTGATGAAATTCTCTGGCGTAATCATCAGAAAAAATAATATTGTGCTGCTTACATTGGGGAAAGGATTTATTGACACCCCAAAAAAAACACAGTCCGGATAACGACGGCTCGAGCTGATTGAGTTTACAGGTCTGGCGTGTCAGGCCGGAAAGGAGATCATTATAAGTAACCACCACATCGCTGTTGCACACCACGGCATCGGCATCGACATTTTCGCCGTCAATCCGGATAGCGCTGACTCGTTTTTGTTTTTGCAGAATTTTTTCCACTCTGGTATTCGTATATATAGAAACTCCCACCCGTTGAGCCAGCTTAACCAATGCCTCGGTGAGCGCATAAATTCCGCCTCTGACATAAAAACTTTTCAATGCGTATTCCACATGAGGAATAGTATTCAATGTTGCCGGCGCCCGGTAGGGATCAGAACCATTATAGGTGGCATAGCGATCAAACAGCTGTATTAAAAAGGGATGGTCAAAAAACCGGCTGACGGCCTGGTGAACGGTGCGAAAAGGATCGATTTGATATATACGCATCAAAAGCAGGAGATTCTTCAGGTTTACCAGTCTGAGCCATTCATGTATGGGTGAGAATAAGAAGACATTGGCGGTATTTTTATAAATTCGGGCGCTATAGGCCATAAATCTTTTAAAATTATCAACTTCATTCGGAAAAGAGCGCTCGAGTTCTGCAATCATTTTTTTTCTGTCAGCCCAGGCGTCAAAAACGGTTTGATCGGGAAAAAAATAACGGCATATGGGATTAACGGGGACAAAACTCATATAGTCTGTAATCTTTTCGCCAACGGAATCAAAGAGCTCTTCAATAACAAAGGGCATGGTAACCAGCGACGGCCCTGTATCGAATTGATAGCCTTGCATCGTAAGGCGGTTCATTTTTCCCCCGAGTGTGCGATTTTGCTCATATAGACTGACCGCATAGCCTTTATGTGCCAGACGTATCGCTGCACTCAGCCCGGCGACGCCGCCGCCGATAACCCGGATCGTTTTAGCCATAGTGGCGTTCCTTGATATATTCGTATAAAATAACAGAGAGAAGAACCAGTGAATAGCCATAGCCAAAATCCTCAATGGGAATCGTCCAGATACGCAATCCACTCATGAATCTCTCTTCATACAGCACAAGCGGCCGGGCAGTCAGATAACCATTAAAGACAAAAATAAAACCGGTGACCAAAAGCAAAAACCGGCCGCTGCGTCTTTGAAACAGGATATATTGACGAAAAAAAGTATCTATCATCACCGTAAAAACCAGCACAGCACAAACCAGTCCGGTGTAAATTTTGTGGTGGATGAAAAAATAAATCCCGGCTATAGCCAGGGAAAAAGCAATCGCATAAATGATACCTTTGAACCGAATCATTTTCTTTTCTTGGAAGGTTACCAGAATTTGCCAGACAAAGAGACAGGCAAAAGGAACGCTGATAAAAAATAAAAGTTCACCAATGGGGAGTCCCAGGACGCGGACAGAGAGCGTATATTGTGGATTGAACCACCAGTGTATATGAACGACGAGTGAATCCCAAAGAATAAACGGAATGGCAATAATAATGATACTGATTAAGGCTTGTTTCCAATAGGATACAAAACAGACCTTTTCATCAAAGCTAAATACAATCGGTCCGGCCAAAATAAACAGATTGAACAGAAGATATTCATAGCTCATCGGTCATGCCTGAATTTTTAGGATCAGTAATTGCGTCCCTTCCCGGAATCGGTAATTTCCACCAGCTCTACCGGGTAAGGCTGTAAAAGCACCTGTTCGAGAAGATAGGTATTGTTAAACCGGAGTGCATATCCCTTGAGCAAATGAAGAACAGTGCTCAGGGGAATGCGCTCATCACGATATTCTTCAATGGTATTGAGAAAGAATATTTTTTCTTCTTTTGTCAAACCATCCGAGATACCGCCATAGGCGTGCTGCAGACTGTTAATCATCGATTTATAGTTGGGCGTTTTTGTTAAAATCAGCTTGACCTGCTCTTCATAGCGCTCCAGTACGTTTTCAATCGGTAATTTTTCGTGATTGGCAACGATTCTGCCGGCCTGACGATATCCGGCCTGGTGATAGGCCAGAAAGAGCAGTTTGTGGCGGCTATGGAATTGCACCAGCGCTTTCATGGTTTTTTCATCCCGGACTTTTCTCAAACGCGCCAGCGCAAAAAGCTTGATCAGGAAATGCTCCCGAATGGCAAAATTCTTCAATCTTCCTTCATCCTCAATGGCCAAACCGGAAAATCTTTCCAGAACCTCACCACCAAAAAATCCGCTTCCGCGGGTTGAGCTGGCTGTTTTTTCAAATCCCGGATAAATTTTGACGTCACCGGAGCCACAGGAAGGAGATCGATTCTTGAGAATGAAACCATCAACATCCGCAAGAGAGGTGAGGAATTGATCCGTGAATGCTATCATTTGGTCGGTTACCATACGTTCCGTTGCAGGCTGATAAAGCACTTTTTTGTCATCCTGGAGAGCGATTCGGATAGGTGAACGGGGCACGCCGAGACCGATTTCGACCTCCGGACACACCGTTATAAACTCAACAAAGGGTTTCAGGAGATGAATAAATCGGTCATTTACAGTTTGGCCGTTATACCGGCAGGAATCAAAACCCAAACACTTGCTCACCACCACTACCGGCCGGGGAAATGAATTCATTGATTGCTCCTCTTGATGGTAAGATCCGGTTTTATGCATAAAACGATACCGGGCTTTTTACATCGTTCATACAGCACTTTCAGGACGGTTCATTTCTTCCTTGATAAAAAGAGCCGTTCGACTCCTGGCAACATGAGGTTGCGCCGACAAGTGCAATCCGAACTTGATGGCCAGCGCTTTTATCCGCTCAAATTCCTCTTCGCCCACATGTCCTTTGGGCTCGATGAGCATAAACGTTGCCCCCGGTTTAAGCAATGCCGAAAGTTCCTGCAATGTGCGATCCGGATCCGGAGTTTCATGCAGTACGGCACTGGCCAGGATAAAGTCTATTTTCTTCTTATGGTCATCCAGGTCAATTCCCTCCTCTGTGCTCAGATGCGGTATTATTCGGTCCGACACACCTGCCCTGGCGGCACGTTTTTGCAGAACCTTCAGCATGCGTTCCTGAACATCGACACAAATAACCTTGCCGGAGCGACCAACCATCTTTGCCATAGGAATGCTAAAATATCCCATAGCCGAGCCAAAATCAACAACAGTCATACCGTTTTCCAGGTAGGGTTTCACTATTTTAGGGTTTTGTATTAACTTTCGCAGTGGACTGGCAAGCAGGTAGCCAATCCATACCGGGCAGATATGAGCAGCCATGATTACCTTTTAATGATATATATGAATATGATCGTCCTGCACCGAATCCGGTTGCAAAAGAATCCATCCCCGATTGATCACCATAAAAAAGAGCAGATCTTCAACACCTGTCCTCGGGCAGGGTCAAATCTGCTCTAAATATATAAATAAAGCTATCCAAAACCAAAGTAAAATTTATAAATGGATTCACTAGCCGGAAAGCCGCTTTTCCTTCAATTCCTCACCCACCCGTTCAACAATTGCATTCTCCCGGGGAGTGAGTTCTGTATTCTCCTTTAAGAATTGTATCACATTTTGTACAATTTCCAAATCATACTGCTGATAATTGCTTTCAAGCATGGCAATCATGGCTTGAAAATCCTCTTCAGCGGTTTCTTTTCTGTTAAAGAAAAATGGCATATAAAAAGAGGTGGTGCCGCGAATAAACCGCGCTTCTATGTTTTCAGGACTCGATTCAACCCCCTCATCCATCATTTTCAAGCCTTTCAGCGCTTTATTGTACTTGGTTGTCGGCATAAAGGCGTATTTTCCTTCAAGCGCTGTCAGAGCACCGAGATATGTTCTAGCCACGCCCTTGTACTCTTCATAGGTAATCAGGCGATTAAATATATACATCGCGTCATCTACATACTCTTTTTTCTCAACGCTTTTGTAAAACAGAGTCCGTGCGGAATCGAGCAAGGCAACAGGACTCGAATATCCCTGAGCAACAATCAAAAAAAGCAACATCAATACCAGCCGAAAAATTGCAGCTCTGCTTGTTTTTACTGTTTCTGTCAGTCTATTTGTAAACATGGTTTCATGACTCCTGCTATAATACCTATTAACCGATTTTACCCCTTTTAACAAAATTGATTCTGATTTCATTCCCGTTTGATGTGAAAAACGGAAATTCCGGGTCTTCAATCTATATAGCGTTTCAATCCTTTTTTCTGTTGTCATTTTTCCCGAAAGAATGTGTTGCAAATCAATATTTTGTACTCTTGTTTTGCTACCTTTTAACAAAACAAACTTTACAGGGGTTCGCTAATGCCGGTCATAATCATGGTCTGCATTTAAAAGTCTTATTCCGGAATGAATTCCGTTATTACAGCACAAGTGTAGCCCCGTTTTTCGCAAAATTTTGATGTTTTAATTTGATTATATAAAAAAATAGTTTATTTTTCAGTGTGGTGCCCTACCCGAAATGGACAAACAGCCTGTGATGCAAGCACCGATTTTTTTAAATCAATGCTTTGAACGCAACATTTCCTGACCAAAAATAGGAGAAAAACTCATGCCTGTTCAGTCGAATAATGTCCTGCAGGTCATCCTGTCCATTCTCTTTTTTCCACTCTACTTTCAGGATGTTTTTGTGCGTTTCTGCTGGGGTGCTCAGGATCCGTTCTGGATTTTATTGCTCAAGCGATTATTTCTGCTCCTTCCTGTTTTCGCTTTTATTGGCGCGTGCTGGATTACCATGGCCGCATTGTTAACCACCATTGTGCGCCACAAAAGAGAGCGTTTTTTCGTTTCCCTGGTCCTTTCGTGGTGGGACCTCGGTAAAGCTGTTTTCAGTTTTTGGGGCGGAATTTTCAGGTTTTTATTGTACCTCGCCTATGCGCTACTGGGATTCATAAAAATCATTTTGATTAGCCTCTGGTCGATTATCAAGGACATCATTTTTATTCCCTTCCGGCTTTTATTCTATGCAGGCAGAAATGTGGTTGGCTCTTCGGTTCCCTGGATCGCCGTATTTTTAACCCTCTTTTGGTGTATCATCGAGGCATCGATCTTTACGTATGTCATGACACCGGTGGTTATCGATACCTTTTCAAATATTACCGGTACTCAGTTGGCTGAAAACGCCATCCGTATTCCCCTGTTTATCTTTCTCTTTTTTATTGTTCTGGGCAGCTATGCCGTTCTTTCCACTTTTTTGGACCAGGCAAAACAAAAGAATATCTCTTCAATCGTTGGTATAGGGGTAATCGAAATTATCGTGCTCTTTGTTGAAGTGGTCTTTCTCTACCGGGAATTCGTCGATTCACTCGTACCCTGGTTTGCGCAGTATTCGGAAAATTTCGATTTGGGCGTTTTCTGGACGCTGGCCATATCGTGCTTTGTCTGGTTCGGCATCCGCAGCCTCTCCTGGTTCCTGTTTGCTGCTTACGGTACCCCTACCCTGCTTAAAATCATCCAGGGAAAGGGTATTGCGGTGCAGAAACCACATCAGGAAAGACAAATCTCCTTTTTCGATAATACCGCTCATTTTTTCCAGCAGTTCAAAGCGGACGCGGACTGGATTCAGCAAAAAGGCGATCAGCTTTTGAATGCACTGGTTGTTCCGCCTCTGCAGATTGTTGCCTCTGCTCTCAATTTTATCATTCTGTTGGTCACGTCGAAGCATCTTTTCGAAATTCCATTTTCCAGATTAAAAGACATCAAATCCTCCAGCGACTTGATCGAGCAAGCGACAACATCACCGGATAAAGAGGAATCAAAAAAAAGCTCTGACTATAATGAAAACCTTCAGAGTTAAGCCGGCTTTTTTGCGAAATTCCAACACCCGGCTGAATCAGGAAATACGTTTTTAAGGAGTAGCAAATGATAAAACTGAAAAACCTCATGCTTGTTCTTGTGCTTGCCCTGTTTTCAATTTTTGCCTGCGACTGGCTGGAAAAAGGCGAGCAAACGCCAACTCCGCGGTTGTCGATGTTTATAGGGGTTGATATTAGCGGCTCGTTTATCAATAGCGAATATTTTGACGATTCACTGGATTTTTTGGCCCATTATCTCTATTGCCATCTTAACGGACTCGACAAATGCGAGGTTCCCAACGTCTTGTTTGTCGGTTCTATCGGCGGTGCCCGTGAAGGTGAAGCCAAGACCTTTTATCCCATACAGATGTTTGCAAATAAATCCGTTGAAGAAATCCATGCCAAGCTCAAAGAAATTTTTCCCAAAGATGTTATCAATCCCTTTACGGATTATAATGCCTTTTTTGAACAGATCGCCCTGACGGTTCGCAATCGTAATTTGCTGCTCAGGCCCATATCGGTTGTCATGGTCAGCGATGGTAAACCGGATGTAAAAAGTCAGGGAAAGAATAATTTTGAAAGTATAGATCTGGATCCTCTGGAAAATCTGGCGCGAAGCGTTACCATTCGTTTGCTTTATACCGATGCCGTTACCAGCAAAAAATGGCAAACCCAGGTACCAAGGCGTCGGGTAAAAATCTGGACTCAGGATGCGAAGGTGATGGTTTCCTGGAAGGATTCGAGTCTTTTTACAGAGGATCAGCCCCTGGAAGAACAGCAGCGCTTTTTTGAATGGATCAATGACAATGTCGATTTCGGGGTGCGGGCGCGGCGAGTCAGATAAAATCTTGTCTAAAAGGGTGTAAAAGTAGAGGGTGCCGGTTTACGTCAACAGATTCAAGAGAATCAAGAAATTCCGGTTTGTGTCTTCTTCCATTTGGGAGAGAGACTAACGACAAAATCCCCTGTTTCCACTCCCAGCCGGTTGCCGATAAGAGGACATTTCACCACGAGAATATAGTATATCGGTGCCTCTATCTCAATCAGTCCCTCAAGATTCCCCTGACCTTTTGCAAGCACAACATCAACCGACTGTAATTTATCCTTAAAGGATTGCAAAGCGGTTTCCCAAACCGCACCGGGGGCATCATCTCCGGTGGTTATTAACAAAGCATGTTTATCCATGCCGATCATATATGCATCTTCAAGGGTGGCGTCATTCAAAACAGGAGTATCGCGAACGGCAAAAGTCATGTCGGGATGGCCGATTGTCTCTATGAATAATTTATCCAGAACTATCTCTCCGCAATTATCTCCCACATACAAAACACTTTGCGCCCGTTGCAGATCCCGACGCAGGGAGGGTGAATCATCAATCGCCAGATCAGCATGAACAACCCGATCTATAGTATCCTTGATATTCAATTGATTTTGTGGACCGAAATCAATAACATTGCCCGCCATGGCCAAACGCAGAGCGGTGTCGAACGGGTCCTCTGCATTATTCACCATATCCCTGAATTCCGGGAATCTGTCAAGCATCATTTTATTGTACTTTTCCTTGATATCTTTGTAAGGGTCGGGATCATTCAGCGCAGACCTGATCACACGGTGCATTTCTCTTCCCAAAGCCGGGGGCGACTTGCGATAATCCGCTTGAGCGAGAAATGTCAATACGCTGCGCATGGCCGGTTCTTTCTTCTCCTCCGGCAGTAAACCATTATTGACCAACCTTACAAAACTGTTAACGATACAGGGGATACAATCCAGTGTAATGTGCATCTGCTGAAACTCCTCGAGGATGATTTCTATAATTAACGGCTAACCTTTTCGTACCTCAGTCCGGAACGATCCGGATGATTTGTTTCCGGAACGCCTTCTGTTAAGAGCTGTTTGAATTCATTCAAATGATCGCTATATACCTGGCGCGGATCACAGTGATATTTTTTACACAAAGACGCTGCCATGCCGACAACCTCGCCCATCATACTGGTGGTCCGCATGACCCGTACGGTACCGAGCGCGACATGGGTAACGCTGATGTTACGGCCCGCCATCATCAGATTATTGATATTTCTGGAATAGAAGCAACGATAAGGAATGGGATATGGCTCGATCTCATATTGTTCTGCATTCGACCGAAAGGGTTCACCCTCATAACCGGGGGTTTTCTTTGGATAGTGCAGGTCAATGGACCAGGTCGTGGTTACACTGGCATCGGCATACACTTTTTTTGTTTCAATATCCTGTTGTCGAAGAATAACATCTCCCAGCAGCCGCCTCGATTCCCGTTTGCCGCCAATAAAAGCCACCCACGCCAGTTTCCAGGTGGCATAATCGCCTTTAAATTGCTCGTGGTTCTTGAGAACAGACCAGTTCCCATAAATAACCCGCAAAGCATAGTCACGTATCCGTTCAATTTCGTCAATCTGATCGCGATCGGCACCGGTTTCCCAGTCCCAGTCGCCACGAGTACCCTGAATGCAGCTGTTTTCGTCAAAGGAAGCGGCCCAGGGGCAGAGAGGAAACGAGGAGGGTGCCTTTTTTTCCCGGGCGTACCACTGTACTGATGTTCCCATGACCAGACTATCCGCATGTTCCGGTGCCAGTTTTTCACCGGTTTGTGAACCGGATTCCCGTCCGACGCGGAAATCGGCTTTGGCCAAAAAGCCCAGATTGCCGTCGCCGGTACAATCCACAAAAAGGGGAGCAACAAATTTTAGCCGTTCGCCACTGCGAATATTCTGCGCAACAACAGCGGTAATACGATTGGTTTGCATCTCGACCTCATTGACGTGCATATTGAGATAGAGCTCGACGTTTTTTTCGTTACGGAGGATGCTGATCTTCCTCTGATCTTCGTAATTGCTTGCCGGGCCGGCATTATGGATCGTCTTTTCAGGGTATTTTTTAATGGTTTCGAGTATGCGTTTATTGCGCGGCGACTCGGGATTCTGTTGTGCTTCCCACAATGTCCAGTGTCCTATGGGTCCGATTTCATCCACCAGTTCGCCCAGCTTTTCATAGGGCGCCTGGTGAATCAGGCCCGACAGACCGACGCGCACTTCGGAGCTGTTGTTGCCGCCCAACACGGGACGGTTTTGAATCAAAGCAACGCGACAGCCGCGGCGGGCGGCGCTGATGGCTGTGCAGCAACCGGCCATTCCGCCACCAACGACCACAACATTGTATTCTCCGGCTATGGCCGGATTTTCGGGATAACCGAGCAGTTTGCGGCGAAAAACAGCCAGAGCGGGCTCGTGGTTGGGCGGCCGGAGCCGGTGATTGGTACTGAACAGTATCGCATCGCACCTGCCATCAAATCCGGTGAGGTCACGCAACGCCAGGGTAACGCGTTTCTCATCGATATGTACAATCCCGCCCTCTTGCCAGTGCCACTCTGCTCCTTTTGTTCCGAAAACAGTCCTGACGGCTTTGCCATCGATTAAAAGCTGAAATGTACCGGGAGCACCGGGCACATTCCATGGAGCCACCCAGTTACGGGTGCGAACCCAGAGGCGGTATTCACCTTCCAGTGGAAACTCTACGCTAGTTACAGCATCAGCAACCGGAATGCCAAGACCGTGAGCCAGAAGATAAGGTGAGCCCATCTGGTCCATGGACTGCTGATCGACCACCCAGCCACTGGTGTCAAAACTTTCTGCTTCAACCAGAAGCGTTGTCGCAAGCGGTTGCGCTATCGAAATCTGCAGACAAAAAAGGTATATACAAACACTGATTAAGCTCTTCATATCCGTTTCCTGTTTTTACTGATATTTAATTTAAGAATAAATAGGATTAAAACAAACCCAAACAAATCAGAAAACAGATCATGGTACACAGCTTTATCATCTTTAGCTCGTGGGACTCGCACAGAGCCACAGAGCCACAAAGTAGAGATAGAGGACAGATACCAGGGATCAGAGATCAGAAAAGGTGTAAATACGACTGGTACATTCAAGTGCCCTATGACATAACGAGACCACCGCAGTCGATTTGAAAATCGAAAAAGCCGTACAAACGTTGTCACTTGCAATTCCAACCGTTCCGGACCGTTATCCTCCGTACGCTGAAAGCTGACCTCTGGTCGCTGATCTTTAGGTCCGCTCCGGCTACCCCCGCCACAATCTCAACCGCAACGGTAATCAAAACCGAACCAGGCAGACCAGAACGATGAATAAAAATGACCGGCCTCTGGAAGGAGATTGTGTCGGGGGTGATCCTCCGCGGGCTGCGCGAGCTCTTCCGCTTTCTTTTTTTGGGTTCCTGCGCCTACGAGAGGTCAGAAGATGGTATAAAAATCCGTGGCGATGAAAGGCGGAAGACTCTCGCTCCGCAGAATGTTGAGAAAAAAAATTGTCTCGTTCCAACGCCTCGAGGGTGTGTGAAAATACAATCATTATTGTCAATCGTGTTTTACAAGGCTGGTTATGAACCACGAAGCTCTCGAAGAACACGAAGAAAAAAACAGTAAAATACAAAAAAAACATTGTATTAGAGTTCTTGCTTCGTGTCCTTCCTAACTTTGTGGTTGATTAATTCTTAATGTAAAATGCACCGTTTTTAGTTTATACTGTGTTTTCACACACTCTGTCTGCGTTGGAATGCCATCCGGACGCTCTGCGTCCAGTCACCCCTAAAGCCTCATTAGACAGACAGCGAGTGTAATCCATTGTAAATATGTGCCCAAAATGGGTATCTGTCAGAATAAACCCCCGGACTGGTAATTTCCTTCCAGCGCTTTAAAAATATTTCAAAACACAGTATATCGACAAGAGCATGCATTTTAATTATACAATTTTGAATGTCGCAAGGCATAAAATGGATATTTGGGGCCGCTTCGGCTACCCCCGCCACAATCTCAACTGCCAGGGTCATGAAAACGGAATCGTGCAGAACAGAACGATGGATAATGATAGCCGAATTACGAAAGGAGATTGTGTCGGGGGTGATCCTTCGCGGGCTGCGCGAGCTCTTCCGCTTTCTTTTTTTGGGTTCCTGCGCCTACGAGAGGTCAGAAGATGGTATAAAAATCCGTGGCGATGAAAGGCGGAAGGATCTCGCTCCGCAGAATTAAGGAAACAGGGCTTTGCCCCGGGATTGACCAGCAGATACGTCTCAGCAAGGCAAAACGTTGATCGCTCCAGGCCTTTGTCCGGCTCACATATTCACGCCGGCTTAAAACCCCGGGTGTTGCGCGATAGCGCATCCCCGGGTGTTTGAACGCACCGAGCCCGACTCTAACCCCTATTCGCCATATCAGCAGACCAGGTCAAAATGGTTTGGTATCATTCCAAAATTTTAAGGATTCAGCGGCAGAGCCGCCCGGAGGCCGGGAACGAGGATCAATATCCCCGGCTGTGGAGCGAAGCAATAGAACATAAAACGCAAGATCTAAACAATGTGATTTTGTTTTGCAAGGCGTTTCCATAGCCCCGTCAGGGGGCGCCAGAAACCAGCCTCGGGCGTTAGCCCGTGGAAAAAAAATAACAAAAAAAGTCCCCGCCAGGGGGCGAAAGTGGGGAGTGGTTGGGTTGCCCTGCCCACAGGCCGTAAATTAAGCGACACGCCGCCGGCCCAAAGATGCCCTGAGAAGGAGTGAAGCGGATAAACATCAGATGACAGTGGTTAATGATAGCGCTGAATTTAACCAGGCTCACCGGTTCTGAAAATGTATACTGAAGATCAGAAACACAAATAAGAACGTGCGCTTTGTCGGTTTTATACAAAGCACTGTACATTTTGCTTTAAAGTAACCCCCTGCTCAAACGCCCTGTTGGCGGCGGAAGGCTCCAGTCCGAGAATTTTTATACCTTTATCCACAGTGTTTCTGAATATTATCTCCATATCATTGCACTCCGGCTGTGACAGGTTGATAGCATAAAAATCAGACATTTCCGACATTTTAGCGATGTAATGATCACCCCTGCCGCAAAAATGAACACAACCACCGTTCAATGATTTTAATATCTTCTGATCATAGGGTCTGATAAACTCTGTGTACATTTGCGGAGAAAAATTCATCGCTGAATCATCCCGCAACATAATATTGCCTCGCATCATCATTCCAAAATGAACCGTGTAAGGGCCGGAAGCAGGAACAAGCTGCATCCACTTGCTCATAAATTCGATATAGGTCTCTGTGACCAGCTGAAGCAATGCTGTGATTAAATCCGGATATTCGACAATATCCAGAAACAGCTGACTGCCATAAAGCAGTTCAACGCAATCCATCGGACCCTGGCAATCCGGGTGATAGATCGATACGTATTTTGCAACTTTGGGATAGTCTTTAAAAAGCTCGATATATTTAGATGTCATATCAAGCGCTTTTTTGCCCAGGGCGG
>WJMF01000243.1 GCA_014728085.1 Candidatus Zhuqueibacterota bacterium | reverse complement strand
TTCGATTGTCTTCGATTACGGCAACAACCTGCGTGGCCAGGCTCACAGCGCCGGGCTCGAGAACGCTTTCGACTTCCCCGGATTCGTTCCCGCCTATATCCGTCCGCTCTTCTGCGAAGGCAAGGGACCATTCCGCTGGGCAGCCCTGTCGGGTGATCCGAAGGATATCCATGTAACCGATGAAGTGATCTTAAAGGAATTCAGCTATAATAAACCGCTCTGCAACTGGATCGAAAAAGCACATGAGATGGTCCATTTCCAGGGTCTGCCCTCGCGCATCTGCTGGCTTGGCTACGGCGAACGGGAAAGATTCGGGTTGATTATCAACGACCTGGTTAGAAAGGGCAAGATCAGTGCCCCGATAGTAATCGGCCGCGATCACCTGGACTGCGGCTCGGTCGCCTCGCCTTATCGTGAGACTGAGTCTATGAAAGATGGCTCCGACGCGATTGCAGACTGGCCTCTTCTGAACGCAATGCTGAATATCTGCTCAGGCGCTTCCTGGGTATCGATTCATCACGGTGGCGGAGTCGGTATCGGCTATGCCATACATGCCGGTATGGTGGTTGTCTGTGACGGCACAAAAGAGATGGATGAACGGTTGTCCCGTGTACTGACTTCCGATCCGGGCACGGGGATTATGCGCCATGCCGACGCCGGCTATGAAAAAGCGATCTCCGAAGCCAAAGAAAAGGGTGTCAAGATACCCATGCTGAAGGAATAGAATACGGATTAAAAACTGTAAAGAAACTTTTTCTCCTGAATATAACATTCTCCGCTAATTGAATTGATGTGTTGATTTAGCGACTTTGCCAGGTTTTTTCCGGCAACAACCGGATTAAGCCTGGTTTTTTTGTGCTGTTGTTCAAATGATATTTGAACAAGTATGTAACAATAATCGTGTAAATGACAGCAATCACATCTCTAAGCTATTATTAGGGGGGATTTATGTCTAGAATTAACACATTTTATGCTCTGTTGATTGCCAGTATTGGCATTTTATTAAGCTCGGGCTGTGCTGACAAAAAATATCTTCAGCATTTCACAGAACCGGAGCAAAGTTGCAATCGCTATATTGAAAGCATATTTGAGCATCTTCCACCGGAAAAGCGACTATACGAATTGGCGGAGCACTTTGTAATCTATTTCTCCGGCACTTACAAACCATGGTCAAGCCCGGCGAAAAAACTGGCTATAAGGATCAAGTGCCTGGATATAGTTGAGGATTCCGCTGAAGTAGCGCGAATCAAAAGGGATTTCTTCAAAAGTTATGATCCCGATTTGACCACACCTGAGAACGAAGCTATAGATATCATTCACAAAAGAGCTGATTGGCTTGCTGCCGAGGGTCTTCATTTCGAAAATGAAAAAAAATATCCTTTTAATATATTGGGCATCTATGTTCTGATGTTTGGCATACCTGTACAGATAACAGATTTCGTTAAACAGAACATAGATGAATATGAACCAAAAGAAGCAAAAACGGTTACTTTTCCAAATGGTGAAAAACGAATTACTAGCAGAACCCGTAAAGACTTAATGATGTTTTGCAGATCGTCCGCTGAACTTGCTCGGGAAAAAGCTCGACTCAAGCTGTTTATCCCTAAAAACTTCAAATCGATCAAAGATGGCGTCTTTCTGGGCCTGCACCTGTTGCCCTGCCCGAAATTGTCAAAAGTGAAAAGAAATTATTTTGACCTTGAATGGGATCATTTCCGATTGCTGGCTGATTTCTTCATTGACACAACTAAATTACAGGCAGTTGACAGCGATTTTTCTGTCCAGATCATCATTGCAATCATGCAAAATGACGCTCTGATCAGAGCTGACACGCTAGATTTAAGAGGCCAACTGGGGAATTACCTGCGCTACACTCCTGCATGGTCGCTTCCGGCTACACCGGAGGATGGCGATTATTTCGTTACCTCGGTTGTGCTGGATAAAAACTCACATAAAAAATTTGAGCAAATCAACAAGTTCGATTCAGAATTGCCCTTTAATGTTTTTATTTCGAGTTCTCGTTACATGGAGTATAAAAAAGGTGTGCTCGACTATTTTGTCCCGCTAACCTCCCCCACTCCGGGCATCAAAACTGATGACTATACTGTCATGCCGCTGGTTCAAATACCACCAACTCCCGCCTTTGACCGCAGGCAAGTTATTATCACGGCATATTTCAACCGCAGTGATCCGAAACGATTTACAACTAGTTTTTCCGATGATATTGTGATCATCTACGATAACGAAAGCAGAATTCGTTACGAGGTCGATGATTCTTTCGAGTCGATTAATCAAGTTAAAAATCTGGTGGCTGTCGACACCGTATTCATCTCCCATCCAAACTATTACCTGACGCACTCGCTCGGAACCGAACTAAATAAAAGGGGCAGTCTGGTAGTAACATATTCGGTATATGACCAGCAACTCCAGAGCCACCGATTGCTTGCCGTGGGTTACCACGAAATACCTTGAAATCAAATCGGAATCATTCAGTAAGTCAATTCGATTTCATGCTTGACCTTTTATTATTTTCTTAAATCAGCTTGTAATTAGTTTTAAATTTTGTATACTGATGCATAGAGATTTGAGCAGTATCACCGCCTGCAAAAGATCACTAACGCCATGTGGTAGGAACGTAGAACGGATTTAAGGTAATAATATATGTATTACCGGGGCAATGAAAATATCCTCAGGGCCGAAAAGGCCGCGATCCTGAACTCCCGCCAATCCAAAACTCCCTGTGGAATTGATCCCTGGCTCAAAAAGACATTCGGTGCCGTCTACGACGCTGTCACCCAGGGATATACAATTATCACCTCGATCGGTATGAATACCTGGGAATTTTTGGTATGGGCGACCAGGTTCAATAACGGCCGCCAGATTATAGTCCTCCCGATCACCGACAAGGAAGACGAGGACCAGCTGATCAGTGAGCTGACCCATG
>WJMF01000008.1 GCA_014728085.1 Candidatus Zhuqueibacterota bacterium | reverse complement strand
GATGGTTTGAACGCCTTTTTGTCGATCAATTCGAGATACCAGATGGTGACCTTTTTTTGCATGGATGCTATTCTCCGTTTTCTTCGGATTGCTCTTTATCGGCTTTTTTCAGCTTTGCGGTGCCGGATTCAACCATGACGCCCGAAATCTGGCTGTTCATCTTGCTGAGGTGGTTGCGCATATCGTCGCGCGAATTGGTCATCATGCTCAGAGCTCGCGACAGGCGACCGTCGAGCTCTTCCTGCAGAATCTGGATGCTCTGCTGCGCCGCTCTGACATAAGCCCCCAGTTTTTCCAGATCAACGCTCTGATTGTTTTTCAGGATGGTTTGGAAGACCAGTAAAAGATAAGGGACAAAAAGACTGTAGCTGACCAGCACCACGTTGAGCTGAAACACTTCGGCCTGAATGCTACCCGAGAGATCGTAGATGGCATCCGGAACCACGGCCACCCCGAAAGAGACGGTGATGCCGGGATCGATATATTTCTGTACCTCTCTGGCCTTGTTGAGCACGGCCCATTCGATGTTTTTTTTGATCTTTTGTTGTTTGTCGGTCGATTCTTCGGAGACGAATTGTTCCACCAGAGAGGTGGCTGTCCATTTGCTGTCAATAGGGAGGATGAGGCTGTTGGGCAGCTTGAGGCCGAATTCGACACTTTTACCTTTGACCTTGAAATTACGCACCTGCCATTCGGGCGGTAATTTGGCAAAAACGGCATCGAGTATGTTTTCACCGGCAGTACCTTTGGAGTGGGTGCCGGCGATAATGGTTTCCAGCCTGCTGATGGAATCGGTGATTTTGGCTTCCATATCCTGCCTCGCTTTGGAGCCGGCCTGCAACTCGGAAAGATCGTTCTGAGCCTTGTTGAGCTCGTCGCGAATAGAGAGAGCGGTTTGGTTCAGGCCTTTGGTCAGCGTTTTCAGCTCGGCCAGGGATCTGTCCGAGCCGCTGGCAAGGATGCCGAGGCCATGATCGAGATCGGACTGGTTGCGTTCCAGCTGCGCGACCCGCTCGCCCAGCGTTCTCAGCTCGATGCGGGCGTTGTGAATGGCCTGGTTCATCGGTTCGAGATGGGAGAGTTTTTCGGACAGGCCGCTGAGATGATTCTGCTGCTGCTGGCCGACCTGCAACAGCGTTTGCAGGACAGATGATTGTGTTCCGTTTCGGCGTAGAAAATAAATGAGCAGTGCAATCAGACTGCCGGATAACAAAATAGCCAGCAAGAGCCGCACGATTGAATCCTCTGTCATGGCAGATATCCTTTTCGCCCTAATGGCGGATTATGATCCCATTTTTTCAGCTTTGGCCAAAATCATGGGGATGGCTTCTTGCATAATATATTTAACATCCTCATAGCGAAAGGCGCGTTCCTCAAAGGTACGCTTTTTCAACGAGCCCAAAAAGCGCTGGGTAAATTCCGGCAGATAGGAGCCATAGATATGATAGCTGTCCGCCTGATGAACGTAACGACCGAGATTCACCTCGAATCCGGCTTTTTCGGAAATCTTTTCGGCGATGCGTTTTTGCAGTTGGATGAAAGCAAACATGTTCATAAAAGCGGCTTTATAGGCATCGTTGGAGCGGAAGCGGATGTTGGTGTTGAGGAACCATCTTTTTTCATCATCCTGCAACAGGCGGCACCAGATGCTCTGCAGACAGGCCGGATCGTAGCAAAAATTGTCTTCCCACACCTGCCAGGTAATGGCCTGGGCGCGGCGGCTGTAAGGGGTTTTGGCCAGCTTGTCGGCGATGAGATCGATCTGATCGTAAATTTTGTCATTGCCGGGAACCTGATAGGTAAACAGCCGCTGATGGTAGGTATATTCCCAGCGCGTGTCCTCGGGATCATCGGCGGCGCTGCGAACGCAATGATCCTTGATGCCGTCCACCACTTCCATAACGTATTCCTGCAGATCTTCGAGTCCACCGGGAAAATCCTTGTGAATCATCGGTTCGCTGAGCGGATCGTGAACGACGATGGTCATGGAGGCATCCTTGCTCGGCGGGTCTTCGGGTTTGTCGTATTCGGTTTTGATGTCGCAGCCTTTATCATAGACCTGGATCAATGATTTTTCCCAGGCTTCGGCCAGACTGTTGCCCTCGCTAAAGAGAACCGGAATGTGTCCTTGCATGCAAATACTCCTTACAAACTGGTGGAAAACCGCAATGGATTTTACAATTCAATCCCTATAATATATAAAGTTCATGATTGGGATCAAACCTGTTTTTTTCTTGCAAATTATACAATCCACAGCCAATTATGAATCAGAAGAATCAATTGTAATCATATTGTTCATTTTAACAAAATTTCGCATTATAATGCAGTAAATGTTTTAAACGGCTACAATTCGATATCGATTTTTTCTCCTCAGGAGGTAATGATATATGAATAAAACTATTGATTGTGTGGAAATGAAGCATAAAGGGGCACAGAAAATCAGGAAAAAAATTGGTAAATTGAAGCAAAAAAAAGAATTACAATTTTGGAAAGAGATGACAGCCTTTTTAAAAGAGTGGAAACTTGAGCTTGAAGCAAAAAAGAAAATCGAGACATAATAAAAATATTTACCTGATCGGCACCGCCTTTCTTTTGTCCATCTTCTGATAAAACGAAAGGCTTTTTTTATTCCTCATAATTCATTTTTCCTTTGTGCGCTGCAAAGTGCCCATTACAGTTATCGGGGAGCCTGGATGCCAACCGCACCTTCAGGCGAAACAGGATTTCGAGTTGTACTTGCAAAATAATGATCGTATATTCCAGTTACTATTATATTAAAATATAACAATTTATCGATCTGCTGCCATGATTTGATAAACATAATAAAATGATGGGTGACGGTTTTTATGGATAGAGGCAGCAACGAATAAGCAGTAGAAAAAAATGGAAAGGTGAGATGAAAAAATCCGTAAACGGTTTTATGATAAGGTCAATTTACCCTTTTAGCCATGCATTTAATCCGGGAATTTTAATTCTCTCTATCATTCTTGCTTTTGGTATGACGTTGTCATTTTTCAACCCTGTTTACGCAGCAGAAAAGCAAAAAAAGTCCTTTGAGGCATTAAAAGCTGGATTTGAAAATCCGCCGGCATCCGCGCAACCCCGTGCGTTTTGGTGGTGGCATCAGGGACAGGTTACTCTTGATGGTGTCAAAAGGGATCTTGAGGAAATGCGCGACAAAGGCATTGGCGGTGGCATCATTACCGATGCCTGGGCCGGTAATCGCATGATTTCAGAGAAAACAGATTTCAAGCCGGTCTTTGCAGATCGCGAATGGCGGGTGCTTTATCGCTATGCCCTCAAAAAAGCGGACAGTTTGGGACTTGAGCTGAGCCTGCACATACAGAGTGGCTGGAACCACGGCGCCCCCTTTGTCACCCCGAAGATGGCGATGAAAAAAATTGTCTGGTCCGAGACCCGGGTTGCCGGGCCGGATCATATTTCTGCTGTCCTGCCCCGCTCTGCTGATATAAAGAAGGGATTTTACCGCGATATCGCTGTACAGGCGTTCAAGGTTGCAAAAAAGCAAGAGTCCCGGCCCGCCATAAAGAATTGGCCACTTAAATCGGTCAATGACCAGTTCAGAGGCGGGGGCAACTATCCCCTTTATTTGCTGCGGCAGCAACACCCCGCCGTCAGCGGTGAAGCGGATGTGCGCAGCAAAGCGATCATCGATCTCAGCGCTCGAACGGATAGCGACGGACGTCTGATCTGGGACGTTCCGGAAGGCGAATGGGTTGTTCTGCGGTTTGGGTATACCCTGACCGGTGCCCACGTACAGGCCAATAATGCCGGATGGGACGGTCTTTCCATCGATCATCTCGATTCGGGCCCACTGGAATTCTATTTCAACACCGTGGTGGACACGCTTCTTGCGGATGCAGGCGATTTGCTGGGAAAGTCG
>WJMF01000242.1 GCA_014728085.1 Candidatus Zhuqueibacterota bacterium | reverse complement strand
TTGTTCATGTATACTGTTGAAACGGGATTACCGGTAAAATGAGGAGTGTCAGGGATGTCTGCATTGTAAATTTTAGTATTTTTACCAGCCTCACGCCAGGCCGCCAAACGAAAAAAAATATCGCACGGAGCCACAAAGCCACGGAGCAAAGAGCGCGGTCAAAGAACAGAAGGCTGAGCGTAGCGCTTGCAAGATCCTTTTCTTCCTGACATCTGACCTCTGGCCTCTGATTTCTGACTTCTGATCTCTGACTGCTGATTGCTGACCTCTGGTTTCTGACCTCTGTCTCTTCTCTGTGGCTCTGTGCGAGTCAAATATATTTTTCCATCATTCTGCGGAGCGAGATCCTTCCGCCTTTCATCGCCACGGATTTTAATTCAACCTTTGGATCTCTCGTATGGGCAGGAATCCAAAAAAGGAAAGTGGAAGAGCTCGCAGAGCCCGCGGAGGATCACCCCCGACACAATCTCCTTCCTGAATCCGGCCATTTTTATTCATTGTTCAGGTCTGCCTGATTCGGTTTTGATGACCCTTGCGGTTGAGATTGAGGCGGGGGTAGCCGGAGCGGACCCAAATATCCATTATATGCCTTGTGACAACCAAAATTGAATAATTAAAATGCATATTTTTTCTATCTTTTTTACTTGCATAAATACCTAAAATTTATTAATTCTTAAAAAAAGGAGATGCACAGATGCCTATCATCACCGTCGAAAAACCGCTCAAAGACAAATTGGGGGATGAAGCAGTTGACAGTCTTATTCGGCTCATCAACGAGTCTCAAACGGAACAAAAAGCGGGAATACTTGAATTCGTCGAAGAAAAATTTGAACGACGGTTAACAACCGAAATCGGCAAGGTTAATGAGCGGATGACGCAGGAAATCAGTAAACTCGATATCAAAATTGAAAACACCCGTGCCGACCTGATCAAATGGATGTTTATTTTTTGGATCGGTCAAGTGGCGGCGCTATTGGGGATTTTGTTCGCCTTTTTCAAGTAATCAAATCACACCATTTTTCTATTTTATATCACGAGGGTCTCGTAAGAAATATAACTAACCGCTAAGCCCGCGAAGAAAAACAAACAAATAAAATAAAAACAATACATTAAAACACTTCTCTTTGTGCTTTTCGTGGTTCATAATAAATTGTCCTGGACACAGTTGATTAACATTATTGCGTTTTCATACAGCCTGAGAGCATTGGAACGAGAAAAAAATATCGCACGGAGCCACAAAGCCACGGAGCAAAGAGCGCGGTCAAAGAACAGAAGACTGAGCCTAGCACTTGCAAGTTTTTTTTTTCTTCCTGACATCTGACCTCTGGTCTCTGATCTCTGACTGCTGACCTCTGTCCTCTGTCCTCTATCTCTTCTTTGTGGCTCAGTGGCTCTGTGCGGGAAGGTTTTGGTCGATATTAGTGGAGCGGCGCAGAGCATTGGAACGAGAAAAAATATCGCACGGAGCCGGCCTCACGCCAAGAAAAAATCATCTTTATTTGGAATTTTGCTGAATGTTTTTTAAATTGTTTGGTTTTACAGATGGTGTGCGAAATTGTCTGGTTTTTATCGGGAGTCACAACTGCCGAATGATTTCGTATGAATAAACAACCACTATTATTTTAACATTCTCAAGCCGAGGTAAGACGATGAAAAAAACGGTTCTTTTTTTACTTGTTCTTGTATTTTCCCTCCATGCCGGCGGGCGTAAGATTATCATTGATTGTCCCGTAAACGATATTGCAGAGTTTGAACAGGTGGCCGCGATGGCAGCGGATTTTGGCGCCACCCATGTTATGATCAGCCATCTGCCCAAAAGCCGCTGGCAATGGGAGCTCGACCGCTATGACCCCTATTCCAACTGGGGCATGCTGAATCCGGCGTTGTTTAAAATTGTTGTTCCGGATGCGTTTACGGGATTATTACCGCAGGATTATGCTGATAAAAATCTGGCGATCTTGAAACAACGCGTCAAAATACTGCAAAAATATAATCTCAAAGCGGCGATGAACATGTGCGAACCGGCCTGGTTGCCGGAACGGGTCTGGGAAAAGTACCCGGAGTGGCGCGGACCCCGCTGTGAGCATCCGCGCCGGGCCCGCAACAAGTATTACAGTCCCTGCGTTGACCGCAAAGAGGTGCTGGACATCTACCGCAACGCCATGGCGCAATTGTGCGAATCCGTGCCGGTCGAATACATCAACATGTTGACCAATGATTCCGGTGGCGGTTTCTGCTGGAGCGCCTCGCTCTATCCCGGCCCCAATGGCCCGACCCATTGCAGGCACCGGCCTTACAGCGACCGCGTCACCGGCTTTCTTTCCGCTCTGCAACAAGGCGCTGCCGACCAGGGCGTTGACCTGGAGATTGCGGTTCGTTATGGGTCCGGACAAATCGAACGCGCCGAGGTGCTCTCGGTGGTATCCGAACTCAAAGAGGGACAATCCATAAACGGTCTAACGGCTACCGGACAAATCGATGCCGAATCTGTCGGCTATTCCTTTTACCGCAGCATGGTTAATCCGGTTATCGGTATTCCTCAACCGATCCGGTTTGTCCGCAGTCTCGATCAGGCGTTTCGGAACAAAGATGCGGACATTCGCATTCATCTGACCTCTTTGCAGCTAGAGGAACATTTCCGCCTGCTCGAACAGTTCGACAATCACCACGGTTATACCGGGCGGGCTCAGCTCTTGTTCAAAACCGCTTCCGGTATGGTGGGCGAAGAACAGGCCGAAAAGCTCATAGAGGTTTGGGACCATATTTGCCGCGCCACCAACAGGCTCAACACCCTTGTCGGGGATCCGATTCCGCTGGTGGGACTGATCAATCAGCGCTGGCTGAACCGGCCTTTTGTGCCCTTTCCCATGCAATTGAGTAAAAAAGTAAAATCGTATTATCGTCCCTTTCAGTTCCAGGCCAACAGCGAAGAGGATGCCGCGGATTTGATGAATCTGCAGGGTTTTGAGATTATAAACGGCTATTCCGGCTCTCTGCTGGGCAAAATCGCTTTTGAACAGGCTGTATCCGGCGTTTCAGCGGCAATTTCCGCTCTGGAAGAGATCAAAATCAGTGATCAAAAGAATAAAGCTGAATTCGATTTATTGAAAAAAAGATTGCGGGTTTTACGCTGCTGTTACCGCACGGCTCTTAACGCTATCGCCTATCAGGATATTCTCGACCGTACCGATTATGAAAATCCGCCTGAAGAGGAAAATATTTACCCCGTAGAGGGAAGTCAGAAACTGCGCGAATTGCAGAATATTACCCGTGCCGAGGTCGACAATATGGTGGAGTTGATTTCCCTGATAGAAGATAATCCCGCTCTCTATTTAGAACTGGCACCCACCGCAGCCGAAGAGGATATTTTTATTTACGGGCCGGATATTGTCGAACAGCTGAAAACAAAAATTCGTATCATGCTCGATCACGAGCTCGATGCCAACCGGCTTTATATACGCCGGCAGGGATAGCATTAATAGAGTTTGATGACATGATAATTTGCCGGAGCGGACACCGGTGCCCTTCTCAGCTGCAACATCGTTGAAGCTTTGATATAATAGTCCAGCACCGCTCCGGTCAGCGTCTATGCGGCTCTGACCATTGATGCTAAAACCTTTTGCCCTCCGGTTGATGCCAATTTCCTGAGGCTGTGGAATGAGCGGAATGTTTTCATGCGTCTGTTCATTCGCAAACCGGTTACAGGAAAAAGCAAGCAAAAGGAGTGTAATCAAATGCCGGTTTATATTGCTTCTTCTCATAAGCACTGGATCATGAGGCAATGGCCTGCACATCCAGCAAGGCGTCCGCGATACGGGGTTTGATTTTGGCCGTTCTCATCAGCGTTTCAATGGTATCGAGTTCGGTTTTACGGTTTTGTTGTGCGGTTTCGACCTTATGCAGGGCGCTTTGCCTGTCGCTCAGACCTTCGCGAATCATGCGGCTGTAGAGTTCATCTTTTTCCGTAAAGCCGTATAATTGCTGGTTGAGGTAATTGCCCAGGGCGTGGATTTGACAATCGAATCTCCAGGTGTTTTGTTGGTCAGCCTGCCAGCCGATTCCCCTCAGGGTATTGACGATCTCATCTTCATTCCATTCGATATAATCAAAGTAATTGATTTTAAGAATAGGTCTATATCTTTCCTGGATGAGGGGAAATTCTCTGTTGAGACGGCGTTCCTGCAGCTTGCGTCGAAGAAAATTTACGGGCATTTTCAGGGTGGTTTCCACTTTATCGCTCAGTTGCGGCTCCAGCCGCTGGGCCAGAATGCGTCTGAATACCATGCTTTCGATTTTTGATTCTCCGAACACGAGCAGCTGAATTCCGCGTTCGGCCGCGGTTTTGTAGGCACCGCCCCATATGCCATGCCGGCAACCGACACAGATCTGGTTCAATACATGTGCCGGTGATTTGCGCGCGTTGAATTCGAGAAAACTCTTGAACATTTTCTCCTGTATGCCTCTGCGCGATGACACGGAAACCAGCGGAATATCGAGTTTTTGCGTCATCATTTCAATGTTCTTTTGTGCCGGATCTGAAACAAAGCCGTTGTTATAGTTGAACGCGAGCGGCCGCATACCGAATGTTTCGCGGAGCTGATAGAGCACGTAGGTGCTGTCCCGGCCACCGCTTACCGCCACAAGGCAATCGGGTTGATCATCATTTCTCCGGTAGCGGTTTAGCACCGAGTTCAGGTTGTCCCGTCCGAGGTATTTGATCGGTTCATACTGATGGCAATAATTGCAAACCCCTTTAGAGTCAAAGGCTATTTCCGGATAGGTTTCCGGAAGAATACATTTGGTACATCTGGTCATGACCCCTCCCCTGAGGATGTTTTTGATGATTCAGTTGATCAACACCATTTTGCGGAATTCCCGTATGGTTATTCCGCTGTCATCGGTTGATTCCAGGTTGCAATAATAGATACCGCTCGGTACCTTGTTATTGAATTGGTTTCGTCCCTGCCAGACAATATGATAAAAGCCGGGGCTTTTGATCTCATGGATCAGGGTGTCCACACATTCTCCTCTAATATTGTGAATCGATATCCGCGTCCGGGCTTTTCGTGTCAGTGAAAAGGAGATGACTGTTTCCGAATTAAAGGGATTGGGATGATTCTGATAGAGATTAAATTGAGCCGGCAAAGCGACGCGAATTTCGACAATGGCAGAGTAGGTGTATTGACCGTCCAGATCCATTTGTTTTAATCTGTACTGGTACAGGATGCCCGCCTCTGCATTTGCATCGACATATTCGTATTGGTTTTCAGCTGTTGCTGTCCCCCGGCCTTTGACAAAACCTGTGCCGGTAAACGGTTCATCACCGGTTCTCCGTTCGATGACAAAACCATAATTGTTGCTTTCACTAAAAGTGCGCCAGGTGAGCCTGACGTTGCCATCCGTTTGGCCGACATTGAGATTTTCCATTTCCACCGGTACAACGGCATCCCAGCCGGCAATTTTTGCCAGCATCCACCAGGCAGCGCCGGCCTTGTTTTCACAGCTTTCATAGGTGGTGTGTCCCAGGTCATCGCCGTAATATTGGGGATGTTCCAGAGGAATATCGTTGATCAATGGCTTGCGTCCCCAGTCATCAAAGTCATAGGTATTGGGCGTATAGTCTCCGTTATGCCAGACATCGAGATCGGCAAAATCAAAGAGCACCTTGTTGTTATCGCGGCAGTATTGTCGCAGGGCCTGATTAAAGACATAGCGATTATAGCCGGCAAGATCGGCTTCCTGGGCATTGCCGGTCATATAGACAAAAGTGACGGATGGATTGGCTGTTTCCAGAGCCTGCATCTGCGATATATAGTGATTGACATCATACCAGGCGGCTTCGCCGCACCAGGAAAACATGGCCACGTTGATGGATGGATTTGCATCGAGAATACCCTGAATGGAAGAGAAAAAGAGATCCGGATCGGCACCGGTATCGAGAAAGCAGAGATGGTTCGGCACGTTCGGCAGATAATCATTGTAGGCAAAGGCATATTTTGAATTTTTTTGCGCCAGGCGTTCGAGGCCGCCGGTGATTTGTCCGCCGTGCGAGGTGTGCCCATAGTAAACTTTGATGTTTTGCCTGACCTGATCGATCCAGTGGTCGGGGATTTGCGACAGGTTATTGGTTTCATGATTGATGATAATGGGATAACCCCGTTCCTGGCCATGCACGATTGATGAGACCATAACGATAAAAAGTATGATCTGAAAGCCGAAAGGATAACGTTTTTTCATCTGAACACCTTGAAAATTTGTTAATAAAAATAGCCTGCTAAATCAAGCCATGTCGAGTTGTTTACAACTATTATACTTTTTCCCGGGAAAGAGAAATTTTCGTTTTGGCTCGTAACCAGTGTACCTGAACAATCGGGGAATTCTGATTCTCGGGAGAAATGTTTGAAATAAAATTAAATTTTTTTTTGAATCGATCATTCGGAACCCGTATTTAAGATGGGCCCGAATGGAGGATTGATTATTTGATCGATTGCTTTTTTCAGGATGATAATATCATAATACAAAACGCTGCGGGTGATAATACGATAAATGAATTTAAGCAAGGGCAGGGTTGCTGCGCGGTTTTTAATTTTTTGTAATAGCGGCCGCATGTTACATCTCATAATTAAGGGTTGTCACCTGACCAACACCATTTTTTTTGATTTTGTTTGATTGCCGGATTTCAAGCGATAGAGGTAAACCCCTCCGGCAACGTTGTTACCGTTTTCATCTTCTCCGTCCCAGTGAATATCGTGCGGGCCCGCTTGTTGAATATTATTGATCAGCGTGACCACATGCCGGCCATTGAGGTCGTAGACGCTGAGGTCGACCATGGAGGTCGCCGGCAGGGCATAATAGATGGATGTACCGGGATTGAAGGGATTGGGATAATTCTGATACAGGGTCAATTCCTGCGGCGCTGCAATATCCATCCGTACCGTCGGTGAATATTGAAAGGTGCCATCCTGGTTGATTTGTTTGAGCCGGTAATAGTAGGTGTTGCCGCTTTCGAAGGTGGTATCGACAAACTCGTAGCGATAGCCGGCCTGGCCGTTTCCCTGTCCCTTTACAAAGCCGATAAGACGGAACGGATCTGCTTCCGAGCGCCTTTCGATCTCAAATCCGATATTGTTGGTTTCGGAAATGGTTCTCCAGGTGAGGACGATATGGTTGTTTTTCAGGTGTCCGGAAAAAGAAACGAGATGAACATCGAGGGCATTGTTTTCGATGGAGATTTGATCCTCCTCGAAATAAATCTTCCATTCCCCGATCTGTATGCCGGCCCGGTTTGGTGATGCGTCAAAAAGCTCTGCCTGATCGATAACGATTCGGGATGAGGATAAATTCTGGCCGGCATCTGATATCTGAAAGAGGTGAATGAGCAGTGAATCCGATGCCAGTGAAGTGGTGGTTTGAAATTTGGATGTACTCTGGCTTGCGATATTCATGTTCTCCGGCAGCATTCGCCTCAGAAAACAGGCACCAGAGCCGTTCGAGATCTTGTAAATACCGTTTGCGACGAGTTCGGGTGCGGAGACGGGATCGATTGTCCAGCTTTTTTCCGTATTGTTCGCAACAACAACCTTGTCGAAAAGAATCAGCAGATGTTTGTCTTTGAGATACACGACACCGCGCAAAAACTTGCTCACTTTGGATTTCGGATAGGCATGGGTCGCATCGCCGATGATGAGGTCAAAATATTGATTGCTTTGACAGGAACGGATTCCGGGGCCAATATCCCATTCCGACTGCGGAGCGTATGCATTTACGCCATCCGACAGGGTTGGAAAATCGCTTATATCTCGTCGGCCTTTGCCGTCGATGAGAATCGTATTTTCCATTCCCTCTATCAATTTGCCCTGATAATCGATCCGGAACGTATTTTGTGCATAGGGTTCCAGGCCGCTCCAGCAGTAAGGCTGGCAAACGAACAGGATTGCTTTGCTATTTGTACTGCTGAAATTTTCGCGATGAAAGACCCAGCCGAGGTGTTCAAAATGGCGCGTATCCGGGTAGCCGAGCAGATCGGGCGAACGCGGATTTACCCATTTTTCCTCAAACATGGTTTGCTCGAAAAGATCGTATGAACCGTAATTGACAAACCAATCCGGGCTTTTATTGCGCACCCAGGCTCCAAGCTCGCCGATTTTTTTCTCTTCCGCATCTTGCGAGAAGCGCCGGCGCGAATACATGCGCATCGGTGCGATCCAGGGCATGCGGGCGCCTTCTTGAGGAAGAGGAGGATAGTACTGTCCATCCGGTTGAATCATGTAATTTTGGAATTCAGCAGCGTATTTGATAAATCCGGTGCTGTATAACGAGTTTTCGATGGGCAGACCGGTTGCGGTATAATGGGCAAACAGAACCGGAGCGATATGCCAGGGCAAGACCGATGCCGGCGAATAGAGGGGATCGAAATTCAAGGCCATGATTTCGTACCCGCCATGCCAGCCGCCGTCGCCGCCCTGTTTGTTCATTGCCGGTATAATTTTGCCGATCCAATAAGTGTCGAAATCGCTGAGATACTCCAGCGCTTTGGCATTGGTGGCGGCATAAGCCGGATCATTTTTTCTTCCGGGCTCGTAGAGCGCCAGGCCGACAACGCAGTAGAGATAATTGGAAATTTCAGGTGTGATGAAAAAATGCTCATCGCCGGTGGCATGTTGTTTGACATAGTCAGCGCTGGTCATCAAGACATTCTGAAGAAAGGTTTGATCCTGTATAGAGAGTACAGGGTCGCCGTTAGTATAGGTCGCCCCCATCAGCCAGTCATAGCCGACGGCCCCTTCGAGACAAATCCACCAGGGCCATTCATCTTTACGTGAAACTGTGGACATTGACATAACCTTGGCGCGGGCATCGGCATAGTACTGGTCTGCAGTGTGCGCCGGAGTGTACTTTCCGGAAGCATAAGGGAGCAGGCTGGAGGGGAGTTGAGTATCCCAACCATATTTGCGGGCATGACCGGCCAGCATTGTCCATAGAAAGCGTTGTGCAAATCTATCCACACGGCCATACATTTCTTCGTCGTCTGCAAGGAATGCAACATAAAAGAATTCATATTTTTCCTGATCGTTCGCCGGATCAGTCGGATCCATGAGTTCTCCGTGCACAATCCGCCAGGCCAGGGAACCCACGTTTTTATAATTCCATTCCGCTTCCCCTTGTGCCCATAAACGCGGATGGTAATCGACGACAAAATCCGCCGTCGTTTTACCCGCCCGGATTTCCTGTTCTATATGCGAGAGATGGTTATCCTGAGCTCTGGCCGGTTTCATGCTTTGGACACC
>WJMF01000241.1 GCA_014728085.1 Candidatus Zhuqueibacterota bacterium | reverse complement strand
TCATTCACGTGCGTCGCACCGGCACGACTCAGTGCGACGCACCTGTGCGACAAAAAAGAATAATAACAAATAATACAGGAAAATTTATCCAATCGCGGTGCGTCGCACTTTGTAAACCCCGGCAAAAATACGTCGCACTTGTAACGCGTAAAAGGTGCGACGCACCAAGCTGGATCAATTCAAAACAAAACCTGCAGCCCAACTCCAGCTCTCATTCACGTGCGTCGCACCGGCACGACTCAGTGCGACGCACCTGTGCGACAAAAAAGAATAATAACAAATAATACAGGAAAATTTATCCAATCGCGGTGCGTCGCACTTTGTAAACCCCCGGCAAAAATACGTCGCACTTGTAACGCGTAAAAGGTGCGACGCACGAAGCTGGATCAATTCAAAACAAAATCTGCAGCCCAACTCCAGCTCTCATTCACGTGCATCGCACTGTCTCGCTATTTAAAACAAAATCAATAAAAACAAACCACGACAAATTTTATTCCTCGAGCAAATAATTTCTAAAAAATTCATCCAGTCTTTTAGGTGAAATATAATCATCTACAAACTCTTTATAATATTCACCTGTCTGAAAATGATCCAGTACAAATTGATAATCGCAAAGAGTTCCCTTTCTGATACCAATCCACTCGGGATAGTTTGAATAAGGCCAGTCCTCTATATTTTTAACCAATGGTTTTTTTCCATCAACAGGATTGCGATGAATATACCGGCAGAGATGGATTAGATATTCCTGCTTATCAATATGAATATCTTTAAAGGGCCCTTCAAATAGAGTTCCTGATCGTTTATACATATTATTAAACGCTTTGGAATAGCTATTAAAAACGCCCTGCATAAAATCCGCTATTTTATACTCACCGTTTTGTCTTAACAGAAAATGATAATGATTCGGCATTAAACAATATGCAATCAAACTAATGTTAAATTTTCGACTGTATTTCTTGAGACGATTGATAAGGAATAAATAATTTTGAGAAGATTTAAAGATAAGGTTTTTGTTGGTACCACGATTAAATAAATGATAATACTCGCCAGAAACAAATTCAATTTTACGGGTCATAATTCTCCCCTTATTTTGTCCCGAATGTGATAACGCCGGTATTACGGTTCCAGGCAATATAAAAACGTTCATCTTTACATTCAGACAAAACCAAAGTATGTAAAAAGATAAACAATTTTCAGAAAACCACAAGAAAAAGCATTCGCGATTTTAAAAAAGTGCGATGCATTTTATAAAAGCAACTTTTCCCCCGGTGAAAGGTGAGTCTCACTTAAAAACGCGAAAAAGGTGCGACGCACGAAGCTGGATCAATTCAAACAAAATCTGCAGCCCAACCCCAGCTCGTCATTCACGTGCGACCCACCGGTAACATCAGTGCGACGCACCTGTGTGACAAAAAAGAACAATACCAAATAATACAGAAAAATTCATCCAATCGCGGTGCGTCGCACTTTGTAAACCCCCGGCAAAAATACGTCGCACTTATGCGAAAAAGGTGCGACGCACCAAGCTGGGTAGTTCAAAACGAAATTCACAGCCCACCCCCAGCTCGTCATTCACATGCATCGCACCGGTTCGGTGGCAGCAGCAAGTTTAATATCTGTTCCCCCTCTGCCGTGCTATCTCCTCTTCATTGGGAAATTTTATATCATAAATACCCGGATCAAACATTTGTAAAACGGATTCACCTGAGGTCGCCACAGCGCCAACGGTAAACGGCACACTGATCTGTGTCCCCTGTCCCGGGCCACCCGACTCGCCGGCGATAACCGTATCGCCTTCCCTGATGGTGAGGGTAAAGGTGCCGACATTATCCGGAGCACTGATGACACTGACCGTGGCGACATAACTACCCGGAGCCAGATTGAGCGGATAGGTACGGGCACCCCCTTCGGGGGTGGTACCGAGGTTGCCATGTCCGCTAACCGAGAGGCCAAAGATATCATCTTTGGCGCTTCCTGAATCATACAAATATAATGCCACATTATAGTTCCCGGTGGAGCTGCAACCCTCGTCGATAAGACCATCGCCGTCATTGTCTTTACCATCGCCGCAAACTTCGGATCCACCGGCGCCGCCGTCATCGATGATATTGGGATCATTGGTGTTTTCAGCGACTTGCTCACCATTTTCAGATACTTCCTGTTCATCGCAACCATATGTCGCCAAAAGCGACTGCATCGTCGCCAGCGCATCGATCATCTCGTTACGGGGCCGGCCTAGTTTGGCCACTTCTGTGATGATGTCGCGTACGGTCAGGCCCAGAGTCAGATCAGGACAGATACCCAACTGCAAAATAAGAGCGGTGGCCACATCTTCGACCAGAGCCGCCAGCCTCTCCATTTCAGCCATATCCCGTTTGGCACCGGCAAAAGCCACCGCCAAAATAGTATTTTTGCAGACATCCGAGTCCTGATCATTGATTTCTTTGCGAAATTTTTGAAACTTGGCCTCAAAGCCGGCATAAACCAGATTGGCCTCGGAAACCAGCTCCATCAAAATAATATAATCGGCCAGCATGGCCTCCTCATCGCACAGTTCCTCTTCCTCTTCGCCGTTTTTAACACTGTCGATTGCAGAGCCAAGACTGGCGCATTCACCAAGTTCTGCATTCCAGTCGGGTCGGTCGTCGGGACAGGTCACCGATATATCGGCCGCTGCTGTATAACCCCCAAAAGAGGCGGATCTTCCAAAATCCCCCGGTGCCGTGCCGGTGAACTGATTGGAACCGGAAGACCAGTTGGCCTGGCCGGTAACATCCTTGCTGAACTCATCGTCATAAATCGCTTGAGCCTTAAAAGCCCGGGATTCACCAACGTATAGTTCCACTTCCGAAGGGGTGACCATTAGACTCTCCATCTGGCGCACCTCTTCCTCTTCGGCGTCGAGGACCAAATCGATACCATCGCGATAAAAGTCATTGCGATCAAGCATCATCTCCTTTTCTTCCGATTTGACATCGCCTTTCACCGCTTTGACTTTGAGAGGGGCTTCTTCTGCGGTCAGAAGGACAACGAATTTATAACGCCCGTCTGATTCTGTGGTCAATATCTGACATCCGGACCATATTTCGCAGCCGCTTTTCTGTATTTCTATCGATGCGCCCTCTGCCGGTGACGATGTCCCCTCTTTCTCTTCGGTTACCCGGCCTCTGACCACAACGGCATAGAGTTGGCTCAGTTTACTTTCAGCTCTGGTATAGGTTTCCATGGCGCGGCCATCTTCAAGAACCTCGCTGATAATGATACGGTTGAAAATCTTTGGTTTGTTGTCCTCAAAGTTTTGCCGCGTATTGGTAAAAGCACCCCTGTTTCGTAATATATTTTGATAGGCGGTTTCCCCGCAGACCAGACGGATATTATCCAGCCGCATCAAGTGTGCGGAAATCCTCTCCAAAAGAATATCCGTCAGCTCCCTGAGCTTGAGAAAAGCGCTGTTGTAAAATTTTTGCAAGGTGGCCATGTCTTTGGTTTTATCGGCCATACCCACCTCGTTGAGAAAAGCCATGATGGCGATAACCGCATCGATGCCGCCGTTACCGGAATTTCCCTGCAAAAAAGCCTTTCCGGTCCAAAAGTAGAGCCTGGAAGGATCGTTATAATCGAAGAATATATTATCCAGAGCAGAAGGACAGGCGGTTCTGCCCTCAAAAGTCTGGGAAAAATTGACGTTGACCGGATCGCCCACATTATACCAGTCGTCGATCGCAGAGTGCGTGCCATCTCCGAGACACCCCTGTTCGCGCTGCCTGATAAGCTGGCCGGCGCGAATGGCTGCCGCCAGCATCTCTTTGCCCACCTGGGCGTATAATTTGATGAATTGCCCCAAACCCGGAACTTTATCGCTGTACTTTTCCATAAGGGTAAACAGAGCGGTCAGCTGTCCGCCGGGCTCACCGCCTTCGAATCCCGCATACAGCGTTTTCATATCCTCGACATAACTGGCACCGGATTGCTGATAAAACTGTTCCCACTCTCCTACTTTATCAACCCAACGTCCCTTTACCCCGTATTTTTCCAAAAGGTCTTTATATTCGGTTTCGGGTATGCTCTCTTCCTGATAAGCCTTTGTCGCGGCGATAATCTGATCGACCTTGGCCCGCGCGTCGTCATAAAACCCGGTGACACTATCGATAACCTCCTGGCTCTTTCCTGTTTCATAATCCTCTACCAGTCTGTTCAAAGTCGGATGATCATTCAGAACCTGATTTACCCGTTCCTGAATCTTGGCGACATCGATATTTTCCTCGATGACCTTTTGCACCTCCTGATAGACCCTGTTCATAGCTGCATCACGCAATTGCTGCTGTCCCGACTCTATGGCATCTGTGATTTGCTGGGTCAACTCTTCCTGTAACGTACTTTGTAATTGTTCTCTGTCGATCTGCACAGATTCAGCAGCAAAGAGCGGTGAGGGCAGGAGGATATTACCGCCAAAACCGACAAACCATATTAAACAGATAAAAATCATGTATTTTTTCATGATAAATTCCTCTTTCTTACTGACCAAACCGATAACCCAGACCCGCCATTAACACCAGCCGGGAACGGCTCATAAGCGGATCGACACTGGTTTCCTCGTCAAGGTCCAGGTCGATTTCATACTTTTTGAGGATAAAATGGAGTTCGAGATCCGTACTGACAGGAACGCGAAAATCAGTCACAAGCTGCAGGGTACTCGGTTTCCGCGTCACCAGTTCACCATAGGTCGCCTCACCCGTAGAGGCATCGATATCGAGTTCGCTGCTGAAGAGAAAGTTGCGTTCATATCGCAAGGTGATGTTCAGCCTGGAGGTTTTGAAGACAAACAGTCCGGTAAAATCCAACCCTGCTCGCAAGCTGTTTCCGTCGCGCAGAAAAACCTTGCTCTCCTTGTTTAAAAGCAAGTGCGCGCCCAGCAGTGGACCGACACGGATCTTGCCGAAGCGCCAGCCCCAGACGCCATAGAAATCGAGAATATGGTCGCGCAGAAAGGTGGCCTCGGATTTTGTCCAGATACGCGAAAAAACGTTAAAATTGTAATAATTGGATTTCATATCATGCGAGCGGTCTACCCGAATATCGAAATAGTTGACCTGGCGATCTTCCGCCTGCGGATAGTGAACATATAAAAGCGAGACGTGGTTGCGGGTCGATTTGCGGTCGACGTAGCGGAACCAGTTCATCTGTCCCCCGAGCTTGATGTAGCCCTGCGCCTGATTATTGGGAAACTGTTTACCGATGAGGAAAATCTGTCTGGAGCTGTTATTGCCGGCCCAGGCGAGATCGAGACGTTCGCGGTGATAATTCTGTCCATTGGCTTCATCTTTATAGCCGAGGTGCCCGGTTTCCAGTCCGGCCTCAAAAGATCGGCCGTCCGCCCTTTTTTCATAGCGCAATTGCGGTACAAAGCGATTAAAATGAAGATAGGCGGCATCGCTGGCTTGAATCGTGCCGTTTAAGGTAAACATGACCTGGCGTTGCGGACATATTCTGTGCTTCAAGCCCGCTTTAAAATTGCTGCTGTTGTAATTAAAATCGTCCGTTTCCTTGAAATTTTTATTCTGAAATCGAAAATCGTTAAACAGCAATGTGGTAGGTGAAAGATCATAAAGCAAATGATACCCCAGCCCCATACGATTAAAGCTGTTGCGGTCAAAGCTCTTGTCGTTATAGCCATGCCAGTTGGCAAAGGTACGAAGATTGACACCGGATTCAGTGCGCACATTATAGCCCAGATTCAGATCGCTGGAGCCATAGGGCGTCTGGATCACATCATTTTTATGAGTAAAGGCAGCGGTGACATTGGAGCGTTCATCGAGGATTTTTCGAATGCTGAAATCCAGATCCCGCGAGGTCAGCGATCTTTCTTCATAATCCTCATAGGAAGAGCTACCGAGCTGAACCGCCAGGCGTCCATCCACATTTTTCATAAAGTGGTAATCCACCGGTCGGTTTGTCTGATAAAGGGCGGCATATTTGTGATAGTAAAAATTGGCGTAGGTATGATAGCGAAAAATGCTCTTCTTTTTCTGTTGAATCTTTGTATAGAGGGAAACCAGCGACGGCACCGGATTTTCAACGCTTTGAAAAGTGGCAGTTGCAAAATTCATCACCTGCTGCCCCTCTTCAAATCCGGCGTTGATTTCCTGCAGCCAGGATTCTGCGGTATTGAGAATCTCTGCAATTTCGCTTTCGCTCAATTGTTGTGGTTGTCCCAGCAACTCCGGCGCCATGAAGCTGGTCACCTGTCCGTGGTCCTCGCGAATCCACCCCTGACGTCCATCCGGCAACAGAATAAGGAACCACGAGTCGCGTTTTTCCAGCAGGGTGAATTCCTCATTCAACCCGACCACGGTCAGTTGCCGGGAGCTGGGTTGATCGGACTCGTAAACCGGCACAGTGGGACTGATAATCTTGAGCCTGCCGGAGGATTGTCCAAGCGCGCTCTGCTGCAGCGGTTTCAGCATGATGAGCAATGAAAGCGTTTGTTCCCGAAGATCATGTTCAAGCGTATCCAGACGGGAAAGACAGACTTGCAGATCCTCTGCAGGACCCGCCAGACCCGAAGAAACGAAAAAAAGAAGCGCCAACAACAAGACGATTAACCTTTTCATAGGCACACCCTTTTATTATGTGGAGCTATAACGGATTATCAATACCAGCCCCCTGTCTGGCGTGAAATTGTCGGGATGGGGAGAATTGCCGGTGGTGTATTATATTGAAAATAGTATTATTCGTACTAAAAACAATAGAGGAGGGGATTTTTTCGTGCATTTGCCGTATTACACGGCAGAAAGCATAAAAACAATATCCATATCTTCATCCAAAGCACCCCATGATTTTTCACTTTATTTTAATACTAAAATATCTTATTGGAATTTCCGTATAAAAAGAGACCTGACTCGCTGAATAAAATGACAACCTCTTCTTTTGTGCCGCCAGATAAGCCTCTGCCCATATCTTACCCTTTTTCATTTTCTACTTCAACTGGTAGCATATCTGATTCATACCAAACAGGACAAGAGAGCAAAAATACAAATTTCATTCATGATTATCCTCGGGGTTGATCTCATCTCTTTTTATCCGTGAGAATCAAGCAACAGTTAAATAAATCGAATATTCTATTCATCCTTGACACATCGAACCGAGAATCCGTAATGCTCACTGCCATAGGAACGACCGATGCCTGAGGAATGAGTATTCAGACTTCGGGACCAGGCACCGTCATTATCGGACGCCGATGCGGTCCAAAAGTAGGCATAGTTTCCCATGCTGCTGAACTTACCATAAACGCTTAGGCGATAGCCGCCGGGTAAGGCTGAAAAGCCGCTTTCATTTGTTGCACCTGTGTTGGGACTCTTCCAATACAAAATTTCCGCCTGCTTTAACTTGCCGCCTCCGATGGATCCCCGCCATCCTTCATCGTTCGCCTCTGACCGGCTCAAGCCGAGAAATCGTTCCAGTTGTTTCCACTCTGCATCGGTTGGAACATGCCAGCCATCCGGTGCGATACCCCGTTCATCATCAACTGCATACCAGTTGTACAAGCGACCATAAGTGGTCACATTGGCTTTATCATTATCATAATTACAATACGCCCCCGTGGTTACTGCTATCCAGTCCGCATTATCGGTTATCCTGGGAATCGGGTCACCATTTCGATAATGCGTTACCTTTAAATTCTCGGCCATCCACCACTGATCGCCGATTTTCACCGTCCTGTAGATATGACCATCGACATCCGTGACCGTTCGTATAACGCTTATATTCAAAACTCTATCATTATCCAGGGTGAGATTTTGTTCATAGCTTTCAATATCTTTTCCGCTCACTTTGAAAAGATATCGCGTTGACATTGATTTTTTCAAAACAATCGGATCTGCCATATCCGTCCGCACAGCTGGAGACAGAGCTTTTGCAATTCCGGCCCCGCCGTCGATCAACAACATTTTTTTGGTTATTCTGGCGTCTTTTGTAACCAGCGCGTACAGATATAATCCGGCAGGGACGCCTTGTCCCCTGTCATCGGTTGCATCCCAGATGACCCGGCCGGTCAAACCGCTCTGAAATCCATCGACCAGGGTCTTAATCTTTTGTCCCAGCACATTGAATATTTCAATGCGTATGCTTGCCGGTTTTGCCAGTTCGTAACCGATGACTGTTGATGGATTGAACGGGTTGGGATGGTTTTGGTACAAACGATAATCCCCCGGCGGTCCGGGATCAAATGCATCGATTCCCGTTTCCTTCACCCGTATCTGGTAATAACCGTTTTGATCCGTATAATCGCTAAATACCCGTGTTGTATCCTCCTGGTCTGTGAGCTCGACAAGAGCATTCTCAACCGGTTCTGCCCCGTTATCCGTTATGACACCCTGCAATACGATTGCAGCGAACAAACCGTGGTTCAACATCCCCAGAATAAATACAACAGAAAGGCAGCAATTTTTGGTAAACATCATATTAACCCTATATTGTGATCCAGACAATGTTATTCAATCCGGAGTATTTTGAAAGGTCTTTGGCCCTAATCGAATATCCCTGTTACCAGGAAAGGTGATGTTTGAAAAAGCATCTATAATACAATTTCATCATTTTTCCTTATCGACGCAAGCAAAAACAAAAATTTTCCCTGGTGGTCGGCAGGAGCTCTGTTACTGGTGGCGCTGTGGCCTGGTGCGAGATAGAATCCCCCAAATATGACGTGACATATACGTGACGTAACTTGTAAAAATCCATCAAAAAGAGCAAACCCCGGAAATAACAGAGAATAGCCCCCGAAAATAAGCCCGTTTCATAACCCCATAAATAACAATAAAAAAGCCCCTGATTTCAAAGAAATCAGGGGCTTTACAAGTGGGCCCGGTAGGATTCGAACCTACAGCCTGCGGATTATGAGTCCGTTGCTCTACCATTGAGCTACGAGCCCGTTGGATTTATGCAATATAAACCCTGGTATCAAAGTTAATAATATAACAAAATTTTTCCAGAGATTC
>WJMF01000240.1 GCA_014728085.1 Candidatus Zhuqueibacterota bacterium | reverse complement strand
CACTGGAAGCAAAGAACCTGGCGACGCACCATGAAGTCTCAGAGCAACTGAAGCTCATGCGAAAAAAGTGGGCTGATTGGAGGGAACGGGTGAAGTAATGCCGATACAGTGGAAACAAAGCACTCATCGCAGACAACAAAGCAAAAGAGAGACGCCCGGCAAACCGGATGCAGGCGACTCGTAAACTCGTGGCTGATCCGCAGCATTCAACATAAAGAAGGGGAGAGTGTGTGACTAGATCAAAAACAGTTATGAATTTACTCTTACTCACGCTCATATACGCATGCGTACAGGTGACGGTCGCAGATGATTTGGACTGGCCGAAACCGAAAGTCGAGAACCGGCCGGGAACCTACTGGTGGTGGATGGGCAATGCTGTCGACAAGGAGAACATAACCTGGAACATGGAGACGATGCGCAAGGCCGGTATGGGCGGAGCCACCATTGTTCCGATCTATGGTGTAAAAGGGTACGAGGAGAACTATCTCCGGCACCTGTCTCCCGAGTTTGTGGAGATGGTGAGCTATGCCTCAAAAGAAGCAAAGCGTTTGGGGATGTGGGTGGATATGACCACCGGCACCGGTTGGCCGTTCGGTGGCCCGATGATTACTGATGAGCATTGTGATGCAATCGTCGTCTATCAGAACGGAAAGTTATCGCAGAAATTCTCGGGTCGAAATGTAAAGCGTGCGGCGCCCGGAAATGAAGGCCGGGCGATCAATCCCTATTCCGCAAAGGCCATGAGATACTATTTAAAACATTTTGCCGGTCCTTTCGGCAAAGAGGGCGTCGTGATGCCCCGCGCCATGTATCATGATTCGTTTGAGTTCAAGGGCAACTGGTGCAAAGAATTTCCTGAAGAATTCAAGAAACGCCGCGGGTATGATTTGTTGGAGCATCTGCCCGAACTCTTCGGCAAAGGGGATGCCGATACCATTGCGCGAATCAAAGCTGATTATCGCGAGACGTTGTCGGATCTTCACCTGGAGTACCTGAAAGTATGGGTGAAATGGTCGGAATCCAGGGATTGCATGACAAGGAACCAGGCCCATGGCTCACCGTCTAATCTGCTTGATCTATACGCAGCCAGTGGTATTCCGGAAACGGAAATATTTGGTGCGACACGATTCAAAATCCCGGGTATCCGCAGGGTAGAGGACAATATCCGTAAAGACCGCCCGCAGCCCCTCATAAACCGCATGGCATCATCAGCGGCCCATGTTACGGGCAAACCGCTTGTCGCCTCGGAAACATGCACGTGGGTCCGAAATCATTTCCGTGCGGCACTATCTCAGGTCAAGCCGGAAGTCGATCAGCTCTTCCTGAACGGCATAAACCACATTTTCTTCCACGGCACCTGTTACAGTCCGAAAGATGCTCCATGGCCGGGGTGGCTTTTCTACGCATCACTGCAGTACAACCCGCGCAATGCCATCTGGCGCGATGCCCCGCTTCTCAACGCGTACATCACACGCTGCCAGTCCATCCTGCAATCAGGTGAACCTGATAATGATGTGGCTCTTTACTGGCCGGTATTCGATATTTGGCAGTGCACGGAAGGCATGCAGCAAAAGTTGACTGTTCATCATCCCGAATGGCTGTCTCGTTCCTTCTGCGGCAAAGCGGCAACGCAGCTGAAATCAGAGGGTTTTGGCTATGACTTTATCTCTGATCGACAACTGCTCGCTGATCTTGGCAAACCCTACAAGGGTATTGTTGTGCCAAAGGTCGGGCATATGCCGTTGGCTACCCTGAAAAAGCTCTGTGACATCTCGGACAGCGGTCAACCGGTATTGTTTTTGGATAGCCTGCCCGCTGATGTGCCTGGTTTGAATGAGCTCAAAGAGCGCCGTGCCGAATTCAATCGCCTGCTCAAGGGGCGGGAAAAGCAGGTGGTAAAGAGTGCGGTATTGAAAGAGGCCCTGGCAAACACAGCCGTATTGCGCGAACCAATGGTTGACCTGGGTCTGGACTTTATTCGACGCCGGCATGACGCCGGGTATCATTATTTTGTTGCTAATATGAGTGCCGGGGCTGTGGATGGTTGGGTCAAGCTGGGTGTTCCGTTTCGCTGTGCTGTTATTATGGATCCGCGTTCAGCTGCAAGCGGCGTTGCAACTCAACGCGCGGATGAGATTTATTTTCAGCTCAAGCCGGGAGAAACTCGAGTTGTCCGCACTTTTGATAAACGAAATATTGCCGGCGAGCGGTGGCCGGTACTTACCAAGTACGGAGAGCCATTCGTTGTAGAAGGTACATGGAAGATCAAGTTCATTGCCGGCGCTCCGAAATTGCCCGCCGATATCACGACAACCGAACTGAAATCCTGGACTATAATCGGGGATGAAGAGACGAAGCGTTTTGCCGGAACAGCCCGTTATTCTATTGAGATTGATATCCCTGAAGGTATTAAGCAATGGGACATAGATCTTGGTGATGTCCGCGAAAGTGCACGTGTATTTATCAATGGTAAAGAAGCAGCCGGCCTTTTCTGCATTCCTTACAGCGCACCTGTTGGCAAGTTCCTAAAGCCCGGTTCCAACCTGCTGGAGATTGAAGTAACGAATCTAAGTGCTAATCGTATCCGCGATCTCGATGTTCGCAAAGTGAACTGGAAAATCTTTCATGACATCAATTTCGTGAATCAATTATATAAAGAATTCGATGCCTCTAAATGGCCGTTGATTCCGTCAGGGCTTCTGGGAGCGGTCACTTTGACGCCCATGAGGGCATACTCGACAGATGATTGAATGTCGAACAAAGCGTTGCACCTCGACGCGGTAATCCGCGCTTGTGAACGTTGACGTTATATTGAGAAAGAATAAATTATATTTATAATAATTACATCAATTTAAGTTTATAGAGATTTTCAATGAAAATAAACTATCTCTTCGTCCTGATGATTGTAATCCAAGGTTGTAGCGGATTTAAAAAAAACTGCGAGTATCCTATTCAACCCGTTTCTTTTAAAAAGATAAAAGTTCAGGATAAATTTTGGACACCCCGCCTGCAAACCAATCGTAATGTCACTATACCGCACTGCTTTAAAAAATGCAACGAAACAGGCCGAATTGATAATTTTACAAAGGCGGCACATCTTATAGAGGGAGACCACCGGGGAAACCGATATGATGATTCAGATGTTTACAAAATCATGGAGGGAGCATTTTATTCCATTGACCAACATTATGACCGAAAAATGGACATCTTTTTGGACAGTTTGATTATATTGATTGCCGAAGCTCAGGAAAATGATGGATATCTCTTTACTGCACGGACGATAAACCCGGGGGAAAATAAAAACTCTATCGGGCCAACACGTTGGTCACTGAATTCCAAAAGTCATGAATTATACAATGCGGGGCATTTATATGAAGCTGCTGTGGCTTCATATCGGTCTACCGGCAAAGATGTTTTGTTGGATGTAGCCAAGAAAAATGCTGATTTAATCTGTAACACATTCGGGCCGGGCAAAAGAGAAGATGCACCCGGACACCAGGAAATCGAGATAGGATTGGTAAAATTGTATTGTATTACCGGTGATGAAAAATATATGAATCTGGCACAATTTTTCTTGAATATACGTGGTAGAAATTCTCACAGGATTACAAATGATTCGCTCCATATTTATCAATATAATCAAAGTCATAAACCGGTCGTAAAGCAGGAAAAAGCAGTTGGCCATACGGTTCGTGGATTTTATATGTATTCTGCCATGGCAGATCTGGCGGCTTTTTCCGGCCATCAGGAATATCTTCAAACACTAGATAAAATTTGGAATGATGTGGTGTCAACTAAAATGTATATTACAGGTGGTGTGGGTTCTTCTCAAAAGGCAGAGTCATTTGGAGACGAGTATGAGCTACCAAATTTAGGAGCATATAATGAAACATGTTCCGCTATTGGACACATCATGTTTAATCATCGATTGTTTTTATTACATGGCAAAAGTAAATATATTGACGTTCTTGAAAGAACGCTTTATAATGGTCTGTTATCAGGTGTTTCTTTAAGAGGAGATTCATTCTTTTATGTTAATCCGCTAAAATCCAACGGTATATATCTATTTAATAAAGGCAGTGCAACAAGAAAAGAGTGGTTTGATTGTGCCTGTTGCCCGAGTAATATTGCGCGTTTTATACCATCTATCCCTCAATATATTTATGCAAAGCGGAATGATGAATTATACATTAATTTATTCATGGGGAGTTCCGGGAATGTAACCCTTAAACATACCGAATTGAATATACATCAACAAACCAACTATCCATGGGATGGACATGTAAAAATAAGGGTAACACCCCAAAAGGAAACAAAATTTGTTGTAAATGTGAGAATACCCGGCTGGGCTCGGAACAAGACCGTCCCAGGTGACTTGTATGAATATATCGATAAAACAAAACGCTATACTATCAAATTAAACAAACGTCTTATTACTCCTGCAATAAAAAATGGATATGCTGTAATAAAGCGTAAATGGAGAAAAAATGATTTGATAGAACTTGATTTTCCTGTGCCTGTGCGGCGTGTTAAATCTCATGAAAAAATAGATGAGAATTTAAATAAAATTGCCCTTGAACGCGGTCCAATTTTATATTGTATTGAAGAAATTGATAACGGGCCGGTTGATAATATATACATAACGGATCACAGTAGATTAAGTAGTCATTTCCGTGAGAAATTTCTGGATGGCGTTGTTGTTATTACTGCAAATTTACAACAACATAATGGTAAAACAAAAGAGATAACCGCTGTGCCTTATTACGCCTGGTCCAATCGTGGTGTCGGCGAAATGGCCGTTTGGATAAACCACTCTTCCAATTAAAGGAGGCAATATGCAAAAGCTGACAAGTCTGATTATGATTCTTGTATTGGGATTTGGAGCAGGGTATCAGGCCTTTGCTCAACAGGCACCAACAACCAAAGTCCGGATTAAATCCGTCAAAGTAAAGCATTATAATTTTAACGGTGGCAACTATGAACTCAGCATGTGGAGCGGACTTTTGTGCTTCTAATGGCAAAGTTTACATAGGCCTGAGCACGCATGCGGGCCATGGCGGTTGGTAAGGATAACAACATCTATATGATCAGCGGTGAGTTTGAAAGAACGTGTAAGCTTCACTATTACGATCTGAGCGGCCAAAATGGATTTACAGAGCTGGGTCCTTTGACGGTTGATCGCAGTCCCTATTATGCCAAACGGCCCTATGAATTCGATGCCATGGCTGTGGGCCCGGATGGTTCAATATTTATGGGTGATAGTGACCGGCGAGGCAAGCTGTTTATTTATATTCCGGGTCCCGGCGTTTTTGACGGTCTGCTCAATCCGACAAATCCGCCTCGTCAAAGGAGGATGGAAAGCAATTTGGAATAAAAAAACTCTGTTATTAAACAGGTAAAAATATACCAATTTGTGCAAACGCATTGTAGTATGGTAATTACAATTATTGAGCGAATACCTATATTATCTGTTACAGTCATGATGTTGTTTTACCTTGATTATGCAAAGGAATTCCCGAAATGAATAGAAAAGAAATTAAAATTTTCGTGTACAAAATGATTTTATTAATCATGATAATAGCTACCGGTGCTGCTATGGCTGCAAAAACAAATTTACGAATTTATCCAATACCACCGGATGACAGGAGTAACGGTGGGGTACGGGCCAGGGTTAATGGTGTGCCGATAACTTTTGAATATTTCAGAAACTTTCCCACTTTTTATTATGATATCAATTATTGTCGTTTTGCAGCGGACGGTCCGATTGAGGTTGCTTTGAATATGGGGCAAACTTTTAAAAATGCACATTTAAGAGGGTTGTTGTGCGATTTGCCATATAGTCGAAAAGGAAATACGCTCTATTTTACTTTGCCCGGCCCCGGACATTATTACCTGCAGTTCCCTGATATTCTTCACCCCATCCCCGGAAATCCAAATTCGGGAACGTTTACTGTCGCTTTTTGGATCGATGATTTGGAAGAAATGGATAATGAAAAGATTGATATTAAAAATCCTGATGTAACCGTGGTTACAAATGCAGGCGTGATTTCAGATCCTGTCAAGAATCAGACGAACGCCATACAGCTACTGTTGGATAAGGGCGGTGTTTTATATTTTCCGGCAGGTATTTACAGGGCGGGAACTCTGGAGGTAAAATCAGAAACAGAAATTTATCTTGCTCCGGGTGCTTTGATAAAAGCTGTTGATGAACGCTCAGCTATACATTCACGTTTTGTTTACATAAATAATGAAGCTTATGTCAAGATACACGGCCCGGGCACCATTGATGCAAATTATGACGGCTATCCTGGTGATACGAAAAACATACATATCGTTGATGTTAAAGATTCTCATCATATAGAATTTAATGATGTTTGTTTCCGGAACTGCAATTCCTGGGCTGTACATTTGTTTGGTTCTGATCATATAAGATGTCATAATATTCGAATTCTCAGCGGCAAGGATGGGATTGATCCGGATTCAGCGAGTGATATCATGATAGACGGCGTCTTCATTCAGGCAAAAGATGATGCAGTTGCTGTTAAAACACGCAACCCCCATAAACCGACGGAACGGGTCACCATAAGAAATTCAATTGTTGCGTCTGATGCGTCAGCGCTTAAAATTGGTACAGAAACAAATGCTCTTATGCGGGATATCGTTTTTGAAAACTGTGATGTCTATGATTCAGACAGAGGTCTGGTATTATATGCACGAGACGGGGGTCCTGTAGAAAATGTGACCTGGCGCAATATTCGCCTATTCATGATTCACTGGCCTCATGAAACCGGTGGAACGCCTGTACAACTTTTTATTGCCAAGCGCAGGGGATATACTTCGGTCAAAAACATAAATATTGAGCATATCAACGCCAATGTGATTGTTCCTATCGGTTTTGCTGGTTTAGCAGAAGCTCCATTGAATCATGTTTCCTTGCGGCATATCTCTTTGCGCATGGAAGTTCCCAAAAGCACGCAGTCCTATTTTCGTGGTAATCTGGATGCCTACACTCCGGAATTTAAAGATCAAAATGTTGCGAAAAAGCCGGATGTGTTCAAAGTTAGTGAAAATATAAATGTTATAATTGACGGGTTGTTCATTGACTGGCAGGGCAATCAGGATATGTGGACTCCTGTCACTGATGTTTATTCCGGATTAAGAATATCCAACCTGATCCAAATAAACTAAAATATGATTATCATTTAATAAAAGTTGGAAAATAATGAGGCCGTTTGATCAGGAAAGATCGACGTTGTTATAATGATGTTTTTATCTCGGTTGTTTGATTGAAAATAAAGACGGTTATCTGGTGACGCCTGTGTTATCGTCGCCGGGATTGGCGTTTCCAACAAGACGATTTTTGAATCAAGATACGATCCACCATTCCTGCAAAAAATTAAATAAACGAACCAAAACGCAATTCTTCGAAACTCTTAAATGCTATATTTGATACAGGTGAAAACATCTCTGTAATATGCATGATTCTGCAACATGATGCACTATTTTATTTATAAATATAGCAAAGTGTAACAAAATGTAACATGGTTACTGTCAAAAATCGACCCGAGTAGTCTATAAGATACATCAATAATCTTATGGTTTCAAACTTGCTTTCTCACTTTTTACAATATAAGGGAATACGATTTCATCTGCTTTTAATTGTGCGTATAAGACTCAAAAAATCAACCTATAAGAACATATTATTCTAACCATAAATTAAAAGCAAATAACATTTCAAAATGCTGAAATTTAGTGTTATGTAAACCATTTACACTCTGATGTAACCAACAATTCACCGTTACGTAACCGTGAATTAACTTTAAGAGATAATCCTATATCGCTATGTTTGATTTGAAGAAATAAAAATCAATCAAAATGTAAGGGGATTAAAAAAGGAGTTTTAAAATGATGCAAAATGCATATTTCAAATACAGGCTCCTGTTTCTTCTATGCTTTGTATTGTGCGTGATTATATTCAATACTCTTAAAGCGGCTTCAAGTGGAGCTATTGTAGGGACTGTAACTGATGAAGCAACCGGCAAAGTATTGCCGGGTGCAAATTGTATAATTATAGGTACAAGCATCGGAACTTCTTCTGATATAAATGGAGAATTTCGCATATTAAATGTGCCGCCCGGCCATTACTCGCTTGTTTTTACATATATTGGTTATAAAAAAGCTGAAAGAGATGTCCTTATATCAGTTGGAAAAACAACAAGACTTGATATTACTTTAAAACCCGGCGTATTACAATATGATGAGAGCGTTGTTATAACGGCACAGCGTGAGGGACAGATGGAAGCCATTAACAGGCAATTGTCAGCAGATGCTATCAAGAATGTTGTGTCTGCTGAACGAATCCAGGAAGTACCGGACGCCAATGCTGCTGAATCGATATCTCGTTTGCCCGGCATTTCACTGGTTCGCAGCGCTGGTGAAGGCGCAAAAGTGGTTGTGCGGGGTTTATCACCCAAATACAGCAAGATTATGATTAATGGAATTGCTGTACCATCGACTGATTCAGAGGATCGATCCAGTGATTTAAGCATGATTTCGCCTGAAAATTTAAGCGGTATAGAAGTCGTTAAAGCACTCACACCGGATATGGAAGCAGATGCTATTGGCGGCGTTGTGAACTTGCAACTGGCAAAAGCAAAAGAAAAACCGGAACGTATGGTTAGAATTTATGGTGCCTATAATGCCCAGGAAAAAGATTATCTTCAATACAAGGCATTTGTTAAATGGAGCCAGCGTCTTTTTACTAACAGGATCGGACTGCAGGCCTCTGTTAATTCAGAATATCGCAATCGAAGCAAAGATTATCTTAATGCTGGTTATGTACTGAGTGCGCCGAAAGAAGATGGCACTGTTCCGTTAAGAATGACCGGGGCCACAGTCGGGGATCAGGAGGAATACCGCAAACGTTACGGCGGGACTCTTATTCTGGATTATGATTATGCAGACTGGAGTTTTATGCTGTCCAATTTTTATAGTAAAACCAGCCGGGATTCCCGGATTCGTACGACCGGTTATACCGGCAACAATATGAATGCCACATCCAGTATCAATAATCCGATTAGAGAAATTGAACTGATTTCAAATGTTTTGAAAGGTGAGGGATTGATAAAAGGCATGCAAATGGATTGGAGTCTGGCTCATTCCTATACAGAAAATAATCAACTTCATAGTACGCCTCTCAAGTTTTTGCAAGATAATGCACGTTTGCCTGATGTGGATTTTGATATCGTCCATCCGGCCGATTTTGTAAAAGGCATCATTCCGGATAGTACCGCCAGCGTGCAAGGCGCTTCATATAGTGACAATGCTGTTCAGGAACGCAGTTACGTCGCTGGTGTGAATTTTAAGATTCCTTATCAATTAAGTTTTGGTATTACAGGTGAACTGAAATTTGGGGGTAGATATCGTCGTAATGAAAGATTTAAAGATCAAAACGCCGGTGACTGGTGGGTTTATTTGGATTTGGAATCATATCCAATCAGTGACTTTTATGACCCGGATTATGACCCGGGGACATTTTTAGGCGGCAAATCAAAGCTTGGTATTGTTTTGGATCCCACTTTAACCTATCCTTTTTATAAAGAGCATAAATCAAATTATACAATGAATGAGACTGATGATGATGATTATGAAGCGCTGGATCAGGTCAGCGCCGCCTATTTGATGACAAAACTCAAATTTGGCCGATTGATCACTTTTATCCCGGGTGTACGCTATGAGCAACTCAATGGCGATTATAAAGGGTACTTGAATTTATCTCTCGGGCACGGAGCAGGAATTTATGAACCTCGAAATAGAGCGTTTGTGCAAAAAAACTGGTTACCCATGTTCCATTTAAAAGTAAAGCCTGATGACTGGCTCGATTTCAGGTTTGCTGTGACCAGATCATTGACGAGACCGGATTTCAAAAAACTCCTGCCAAGGCTCAATTCGAGCTTGAATCAACTGACTGCCGGAGTCAGCCAGGGCAACCCGGATTTGTTACCGGCAAAATCATGGAACTATGATGCATATGTTTCTATTTATCATCATCTTTTAGGTCTCTTTACCGTCGGTTATTTTTATAAAGATATAGATGATGTTGTTATCAATACCAGGCGGTTTATCGACTCGCAAGAGACGGCAAAAAGTGTGGGGCTGGATTCTGTATTTTACAGATTTGATGCTGGTGGTAATGTGCGTGAATTAACTTATGTCGGCAGGCGAGTAAACAGACCTGAGAACGGTCCGAAATCCACCGCCAAAGGATTTGAAATTGACTTGCAGACTCATTTTGCTTATTTGCCCGGGTTTTTGAAGGGAATCGTTATTAACGCCAATTATTCGCGTATTTGGAGTGAAACAAATTTTCCTTACTTTAAAATTGAGACAATCATTGATCGCACAACATTTCCACCTAAAGTACAAACGAATTACATAACGGGTACCCGCAAGGGTAGAATACCCGGACAGGCGGCGCATATTGCCAATTTCATCGTTGGTTATGACATTGGCGGATTATCAGCGCGGATTTCAATGACATACCAGGGTGAAAGTCTTTCAGGTACTTATACACAAGAAGAATTAGATAGTTGGGACCGTGCATTCACACGATGGAGTTTATCCGTGAGACAAACCATTAATGAACATTTTAGTTTATTTTTAAACGGAGTCAATCTGACCAATGAAAGCGAAGGCGCTTATTTGGGTAATGATCCGCGTCCAACGGATTTGGATTATTATGGAGCCATGTACGATTTTGGAGTTCAGTATCGTTTTTGAAAAAGGAGTGTAGTGGTGGTTGATATCAAATCGACCTACAGCAGGAAAATTACATGTGACTTTAAAAAATAGTTAAATCCCAGAAAGGAGGTGCAAGAAAAACTGTTTTAATAAATCACAATAATCCTTTAAAAAGAGGAGATAGTCATGATTCGAAGTAAAATTACAGTCTTTGTATCTTTTTTAATGCTTTTACTGCTTGTAAGTTATGTCCAATCTGCTGAAATACGACCCACGGATGATGTTAATGCCATTCGGGATGCAATCATGAATGCAAATGATGGTGACGTTATCATCCTTGAAAGAGGTAAAGTTTATTATTTTCAGGCCACGATAGATGTGAATACCAGCATCACTATCAAGGCGGATGAAGCAACCACCGGTCCTAAACCCATCGTAGCTTTTTTGGTCAAACAAGATGGCACTGTGGATAAGAAAGCGATGACGGTCAGGGCTGATTTTACCTGTCATAACATTCATTTTCACGGAGGAATTTCTGGTTTTGCAGAAAAAGATATTGGCAGAGCTTTTGTTTGGAGCGATACTCCGGAAATGCGTGCCGTATTCGAGAGCTGCTGGTTTGAAGATTTTGATCAGCGTACCTGTCAGCTTGAAGCACCGGACATTCGCTTTTTTGCCACCAATTGTGTCTGGTGCGATGATCATAAAACCGAAGGGCCTTCCGAAGGGCGCTCTATTGATTGCAGGCAATATGGACCGGATACACTTTTTATTCAAAATTGCAGCTTTATCAATAACGGTGATCGCTGGATCCGGCATCTTCCGTCATCCGGCAGACTTGATCCCATCAATTATGCCGTGATAGATCATTGTACGTTTGTTATTGGCGCCAATTATCGTTCGGCATTTACTTTTGGGATTATAGAAGATCTACAGTTTACAAACAATATTGTTTACAACCCTGGTATTTTGGGGTCTGATTTTATGCGTCGACCCAGCAAAAATGACGGCCAACTTTTTATAGCTGACCCTGATGATTATTATTCACCAGATAAAGCTCTTGCTCCGCATCGGTTGAGAGAAGTGTTTTATGATCGAGAGGAAGGGATAAGAGTTTTTGGTTGCTTTGGTGTCGATTCAACGGGTACCGAAATTGAAATGCACCATAATAATTGCTATATGGACGAGGCGATTATTAACAAGATTGCAGAGAATGATACACTTCATCCGCAAGAATGGATGTGTTCGCAATTCGCAAACTCTATTGTAGACGATTCTGATAACCCGTTTGATACGGAAGAATTGGCGTTTGTCGATGCGCCTGAAGTGCCGTTATATATTATCGACGATTATGTTGGATATTGGGATCAGAACCAATATCTGACTATGAATCGGACTGCGCCGGATTCTGTGGATTTGAGTTATGGAACATCAGCGGCCTCGTATACAGCAGCCGAAGGAGGATTTCCCCTGGGTGATTTGAACTGGTATCCTGATAAAAAAGCGGAATGGCAAAATTGGCTTACCGGTGTAGACAACAAATCCGTGGTCAAACCCTTTGATTTTACATTGTCCCAGAACTACCCCAATCCCTTCAACCCGACCACGACAATCGCCTACACACTGCAAAAGGCCACAGACGTGACCTTGACCGTGTACAACATGATTGGCCAAAAGGTGAAGATGCTTGTCAGTGAAAGGATGGGCGCAGGTGCAAATTCCGTGCAGTGGAACGGCACCGACGCAGCCGGCCAAAAAGTGGTAAGCGGCATTTATTTCTACACGCTCGAAACGGAAAACATGAGCCAGACAAAAAAGATGTTGCTCGTTGAATAAACACCACAACAATTGGGCACGAAGAATTTACAGTTGCCGGATACGTCATCTGGCAACTGTAAAAAATTAATCCCGGCATAACAATGAAAAAAATAAAATCAGTAATATCGCTATTCAAAACATCAGACAGGCAGAAAAATAAATGGTTGCTTTTTGCAACTGTATTATTCGCAATTGTGATTTCAGCACAATCAGGACAAACAAATACAACCAATATAGTCATTTATCCTGTCGAATATGATTTTGTCGATAATGGTATGGTCTCGGGAAAAGTGGATGGAAATAATTTGCCTTTTGAATATCAGCACACCTATCGAAGTGAGTCAACGCCCTATAAGGATCATAAGGGGAATTATACTCGCTTTGCGGCAGATGGTCCCGTAGAAATCGAGTTGATCGTTCATGCTGAAATTACCAGGGCACTCCTTCATTCTATACGACGTGAACTTCCATTTACCAGAGATAAAAGTGAGTTCAGATTTACCTTGCCAGGCCCGGGGCATTATTGGCTTGATTTGCCCGATTTGTATGCACCTCGCGAAATCACTTATATGGTTCATTTTTTCGTTGATTCGATACAGACCTACCAAAGATATCAAGACGAATTTGCCAAAGCGACCGATGTAACGGAATCCTGTGGAATTATTTCTGATCCGAATCTGGATCAGACCACTGCCATTCAACAAGCGTTAATGAATAACAGAATTGTGTATTTCCCAAAAGGCATTTATCGAACAGGCGCTATTGACATTCCTGCAAATACCACATTACTTTTGGGAGAAGCAAGTGTAATCAAGGGGGCGGAGGGATATGATAAATCGCCTTTCATTTCCATTGACAGAGCACCCCATGTACGTATTGCCGGGTTGGGCACCATAGACGTCTATGCCAAAGATCGCAAAACCCGGAAAATTCATGGTATTGATTTTGATAACGACAGTGATTATGGCGTATTAGAAGATTTTCTGATACGGGATTCTCAGTCATGGATGGTGCATATTAAACGATCTTCACATGTCTATATTAATAATCTAAAAATATTCAGTTCCAAGGATGGCATTGATCCGGACGGAACGATAAATACATTAATTGAAAATTGCTCAATTGCATCTATAGATGATGCTGTTGCCGTCAAAAGCAAACGCGAAGGTTATGTCACTAAAAATGTCACTGTACGTGATTGTATTGTAATGTCCGCAGCTTCAAATCTGAAGATTGGCACTGAAAACTATTTTGGAGTCATTGAAAATATTGTCTTTGATAATATAAAAATATT
>WJMF01000239.1 GCA_014728085.1 Candidatus Zhuqueibacterota bacterium | reverse complement strand
GGCTGTAGACGGATTAAAATTGATGCCGGAGCTCATAAAGGCAACCGCTAATATACGATAAAAGTTTCAAAAAGAAAAGATTAATTCTTGCGCCACAAGCATGTGCGGTGCGACGCATGTGAATGACGGAATGGTGCTGGGTTGACCGTTTTGTATGGATATATGTCAGCACCGTGTAACGCGCCTTTATCCCGCGTTATAAAGTGCGACGCACCGCGATTTTCCAGACTGTTTTTATATTATTCGCTACGCTTCTTTTCCCTCACACAGGTGTGTCGCACTGGTGTGGTAATTTTCGGTGCGACGCACGTGAATAACGGAATGGTGTTGGGTTGACCGTTTTGTATGGATATATGTCAGCACCGTGCGTCGCACTGGACCTTTTTTTCCCGGGTAGTTCAAGTGCGACGCACCGCGTTTAGTATTACTCTTGTGTTTGTTTTTATTATTATTTTCTTTCGTCACACAGGTGCGTCGCACTGGTGTCGCACTGCTGGGTTTTCAGTGCGTTTTACTATTTTCTGAATGATTCCACTCTACAGAAAATCCAGTTTTTCCTTGCATCATTGCCGAATTATATTTAGCATATCTAATACAATTCCTCTGATCATGATTCGGGCTTGACAGCTGCTACGGCTAATCAGGTTGGATGCCGTTCCCTGGCTACCACCCTAGTCTGACCACGACTACCATCTCAAATAACACACTATGGATGATTCTTCGCATTTATTACGAGTCCATTTTAATATTCTGCTTCTATTTGTATTTTTCTGCAATAGTCTAGCCTACAAGTCAGGAGTACAGACATGAAACCAAAGCTTTTTATCAGTTATTCTCACAAGGACAAGGCGTTTGCCCTCGAGCTCTCGGATGCGTTACAAAATGAAGGCGCGGATGTCTTTATCGACAAGTGGGAGATCAAGATCGGCGATTATTTTCTCGACAAGATCTTCGAGGCGATCAACGAGTCCAATTTTATCGTTGCGGTACTGTCCTATAATTCGGTTCAATCGAAATGGGTGCTGCTTGAATTGAAGGAGGCCAAAAAGCTGGAAAAACAGGATAAAAAGACATTAATTTTGCCGATCAAAATCGATGATTGTACCGTGCCGGAGGTTCTGCAGGACAAAAATTATGCTGATTTTGCTTCGGATTATAACGAGGCTTTTAATGAATTGCTGATGGCGATCGGCGGCAAAAAACCAAAGATCGATGATCCTCAAACCCTTGTGCAAGAATTGGCAGAGGCAAAAACAGCCGATGGGCGCAATAACCTGTTGGATATTATTTATGATACAACACTTGATATCGACAATAATTGGATCCATAAAAAGATTGCTGATAATATTATCGCTCAAATCTCGACGGATAAAAATCAATATGGTATGTCACTTGACGTCGATACGGGGAAGTTGATCGACCGCATTCCCCTCATTTTTAAAGCGTCTGATCAGCTCGTATTTTCGTTACAGAATATTCATACTCTTATCGAAAAGGGCGCAGATACTATAAAAGAGTACTATAATGTGGTGCCGGATGCTACCTTTGCAACCGATCCCTTTTTCAGAACCCTGGTGGTGGACTGTGAAGCGCGGATTAAAACGGATTTTAGAACCGTTTTGCCGATCGGCCGCATGGATGTCGATAGCGGCGAGCGCAAGCCCGAGGTTTTAAAAATAAAAACCGTCGACGAGCTGGTGGGGAATCTGCGGACCCGTTTAAAATTGAATAAAATGGCAGGTGGCCTGATTAAAAAGCTGTATAAACTCGAGGGTGTTCCGGTGCGCCAGGAGGCGAAATCAATGGGGATTGAGGAGTGGTTTTTCCCAACCGCCGGTTATAATATCATTTAAAAGGAGGAACGTATGGGCAATTCGGAATTTAAACAGGCGATGAAGATTACCCACGGTGCCACGTTTGCACAATATCTGAAAAGTTTTGGTCGCTTTGAAACGCTGTCGGAAGATGAAAAAAAGGATTTGAATGAAAAATTAAAATCCGGCTGCATGGAGATTATATCGCTATTGCGCAAAGCATACAAGAACGAGCCCAAAAATCCGGAAATCAGCTTTGAGCTGGTCAAGATATTCCATGTCAACCAGCTAAGAATCGTCAAAATCGGTGAACGATCTGAACTGCTGGATGCGGTCAGAACCGGATTCAAAGCAGATGACGGCAAGCAGATCATGGGATATCCCGATATGATTCTCTATCATGCCGAGAGATGTAAGGAGAATGATCCCGGCAATAAATATAGCGAAAAACTGGATCGAATTGTCGATATTTATAAGAGACTGTGAATGGACAACTGATTTCATCTCCTGTGGCAGGGTAATAACAAGTGAGATGTTCAGTTTTTTTCCTGTTTTTACGTTCTGCTGATGCAGATGGGCAGCATCAGACTTTTACGCTCCGGTTGCACTAAAAACGATTGATTTACACAGAGTCGTATCGCCCGTTTTCCTTTAAGGCGTATATTCGAATTTAATAGATGTCTTCGTATTCTCCTGTAAGAATCTCGTAAAGTTCCTTCGAGTCCCGGCTTTCGAGCAAGCGGTTGCGCATTGTTTGATCGCTTAATTTGCGGCTGATTTGAGAGAGAAATTGCAGAAATGGCGAGTGTTTGGTTTTCGGGGTCAGGATCAGCACAAAGATTCGCGACGGTTTGCCATCGATGGAACCGAAATCGATTCCTTCCTTTTTTATGCCGACGGCACAAACAATTTCAGACACCGTGTCGGTGCGGCCGTGGGGAATGGCAATGCCGTGCTCCATACCGGTTGACATGGTTTCCTCGCGATCCCAGATCGCCTCCCAGGCCTGATCAAAATCTGCAATCTTGCCCTTTTTCTTCAGCCGGTGCAAAAGTTCCTTGAGCACGTCTTTTTTGCTGGATGCCGAAAGTTCGGGAATGATAACGTCCGCTGTCAGGTGCTCCGATAATGTATATTTCATTTGTCCGGTATCGGTTGATTGCAGCAATTTTTTGCCTATTTTTACGGTGTCGATGGGTTTTTGCAGTCCCTGAATGGTTTTTTCCAATTCTGCAATCGCTTCGTACATAATGGTGTTGATCAACGGGATTTCCGAGTCATCGATCTGAAAGATGAGGGTTTTGGCATCCTGGTTATAGTTGACAATTACGTTTTCCTTGCGCATCTGGTAGTGCTGGCGCTCCAGATCGATCAGGCTGACAAAAAACCCTTCGGATTCGAAGGTCTTGAGAACTTTGGTGGAGAGGAGATCGGTTATTTCTTCGGTTGGAAAGGGGAATGACAGCTTTGTACTTTCCTTTGTCTTAACCGATTTTCGCGTGCCGCGTTTCGGACTTTTTAACAGGTTGACCAGCACCGGCGGTGCCGCCATGGTTGTGATCAATACCATAAGAACGGAGACTCCGAATAATTTGGGTTCAAAAGCGCCTGCGGCCAGACCGACACCGGCCATTATAAGCGCAACCTCACCGCGGGGCAGCATTCCCACGCCGATGCGAAGGGCACCGCGGAGGTTAAAATTAAAAAAGAGCGCGGGAATCCCGGAACCGATCACTTTGGCAAAAATGGCAATAAGCGAATAGATCAAACCAAAAATCAATAGTGGTGCGGAACTGATGGCGGTAAAATTGACCAGCATACCCATTACACAGAAAAATATAGGTACGAGAAAATGATAGATGAAATGCAATTGATCCTGTACCACGTGATTGATATCGGTTTTTGATAGGGATAATCCCATCACATAGGCACCGATGATCATGGCAAGTCCCACCTGTTCGAAAAATCCGGAAAGGAGCAGGGCCAGGCTCAGCGCCATAACGGCGATTGCGGTTTTGCCCTGGCATTTTCTCAGAATACTGCTGATTTTACCGGCAATGGTCAGGCCGGTGAAGGTGACGATGAGCCAGATACCGATGGCGCGAACCGCGATAAGATTAATGTCGAACCAATTGATGATGCCACCTGCCTGTGAAACGCTGATAACGCCGAGGACGATGGCGAGGACAATAATGCCGAGCACGTCATCAATGACGGCTCCGGCAAGGATCGTGACCCCTTCCGGAGAAGCGATTTTCTGCTTTTCCGATAAAATTCGCGCGGTAATGCCTACAGATGTTGCCGAGGAGATAGCCCCCAAAAACAGGGCGGCCGGATGCATAATTCCTATGGATCGACCGAGAACATACTCTCCGAAAAAAACCATGGTCAGATCACCAAGGGCAAATGAAAAGAAAACCCCGCCTATACCCACGGCGACACCGGCGCGATAGAATCGCTTGAATAAATTTATATCGGTTTCCAGGCCAACCATGAATAAAAGCAGGATGGCGGCTATGGAAGCAAAACCATATAATTCGGGAGAGATGGGAAAGGATGCAGAATGTACGGGAAAAATACCGTGCTCAAAGCCATAAATTGATATGCCGCCAAGAGCATAGGGGCCGATCAACATACCTGCAGAGAGTTCACCCAGAACGGCCGGAATATTCAGCCGTTCGAATAATCGGCCGCCGAGTTTTGCAGCGACCGTGATCAAACCCAATTGAATGGCCAACATCATCATCCGGTGGGTCATATTGGTTTCGGCAGATGCCGGTTCCGATGTAAGCGCCATTGCAATGGCTGGTAAAAAAAGAAAAAATATAGCGAATGGTAAGGTTTTTTTTCTAAACGGCATCACTTTTCTCTCTCCAGTCTGCGTAGAAATAAAAATGCCGGCTATCTATGAATAAACAACCGGCACAAAAATAGTGATTTTATAAAAGCGTGTCGGATTGCAGGCTTTTTTGGATAATATAAAGGGTAAAACGAAATCAAGCCGTAATCATCAGATTCGACGAACGGTTGATCTTGCTATTTAAATTCTCATCGATAAAACCTTCTCAACCGCTTTTATCAGATCATGTCCTTTAGGATCAGGAACCTGACGGCAAAGCGGTCATGGTGAAAACCATCACAAAGAGGGCAACCGTTTCGATGACACCGAGAACCATGATATAATTACCGAATCCTTTTCCGGTTTCGGCGAGGGCATCGGCTGCTTTGGCACCGGCTTTTCCCTGCATAAAAGCGGACATCGCCATTGCGATTCCGGCAAAGAGACCCACTACGAGTTGGTGCAGATAGGTTTCCGGCGGAAGATTGGCGCTCTGGATAGCGTTTCTTAAAATCATACCATAAATTGTCTGGGATAGAGGGGCGCCGACAAAAGCGACCAGGATGAATGGTGCTGCTTTATTCTGAGAAAAGGCGCGTTTCCAGGCACCGATTGCTGCAAGTCCGGCTGCTCCGGTTCCAAGCGCAGAACCAACGGCAGCAATTGCCAACGAAATACTAAAATCACCAAATCCTGAGATCATTACATACTCCTTTCTGTAGTATCATGGAATTAAGCTCTATAATCGCTGATATCTGATCGATCAGACATCCTTTTTTTAAATTTATGCTTGCCAACACAACACCCGCAGAGTGCAGGATAACCGGCCCGTGTTCAGGTCATCATTTTTATTTTCTGAACGGATTATACTTTTTCCCGGACCATTGCATACCCACGTGACTTGAAAATTCAAGCATGTTCAAACGTACGCCGTGTACCAGCACCGCCATCAGTGCCAGCGTGATATTGAGGGTGTGGCCGAAAACCAATACGATAACAGCAAGAATGCCGCCGATGACGGAATCAATGCCCGAGCCCACAGCCATTTCATTAAAACTGGCAGCAACGATGACCGTTGCCATACCTACCGCAAAGAGACGAATGTAGGAGACCACATCGGAAAAGCTGTTGATGATATCCAGGGGTAGATTGCCCAGGGTTATCAGGACACCCTTGATTATATTTTTTTGAAAGTTGGCAAAGAGTAAAATCAGCCCTGCACCGCTCAGGATCAGCGGGGCGGTCATTGCCGGCATCTCTTTGCCCAGAACCAGAGAATTGGCGACAAAATATATACCTGCCAGAACGACAATCCAGCCCAATTCGGCCACAGCGGTGAGGGAATTGATCTTTTTTATCGCCGCAATCAGATGGCCGAGCGAGAGATGTACTGCTCCGATGATAAACGTCAGTTGCATCAATACAGCCTGGTTTACGTTTGAAAAGCTATAAATGTCTTCGATAATAAATTCACGCAATACAGGCAGTTTGGACAGAGCTTCGGAGCCAAACCAGGTTCCGGAAAAAAGGCCCCACAATACCGTGGTAAAGCTCAACAAATACATCAGACGAAAAACTTCTCTGGGTGCTTTTTTGTTTTTCCGGGCAAAGTACCAGGTTCCGGCCAACATGACAATACCATAGCCGGCATCGCCAACCAGCATGGCATAAAAGATGCTAAAGAACGCCAGAAAAATTAAACTGATATCCTGTTCCTTGTAACCGGGAACCGTACCCATAAAATCAAATAGCGGTTGAATGATGCGCAACCATTTTGGTTGTCGTAACAGAGTCGGTACGGCTTCCGGATTATCGGGCTCTTCGATGATCAAGCCGACTCCCTGTTCTTCTGCCATTTTTTCGATATCTTTAACCGAGTCTTGCGGGCAAAAGCCCTGAAGATAAATAATTCGTTCACTGCCTTCCATACTGGCAGCCACGGTGTTGAATTCAAGTTCTTTTTGCAGTTTTTCCCGCTGATCGAGCAAGAGGGGGCGGGCTGATTGCATTTCGGCAAAGGAACGATTGATTCTTTTAATTTCACCTTCTATATGATCGATCTCAGATGTCAAGTCGTCGAACTCTATTTCCGGCATTGGATCTTCCTTGAATTCGAGTTTATCGTTCGAAGATTTTGAAATCAAAACCAGCCGCACGATATTCTGATCCGATACAATGACCTGAATCATCTTGTCCGTTTCGAATTCCTCAAAATCTTTTTTAGTAGCGGTATAGAACCGACAATAGACACCTGCTTTTTTCAACTTTTGTATTGATGTATAAGAACCTTTACCCCAGCGTTCAAACCAGTGGCGGGTTTCGATCAGCTTGTACAGTGCTTGCGAGAGTTCGTCTTTCTCATCGGCGAGCCCTAGAATAGCATCGATAATCGTTTTGGCCTCTTCTCCTTTGGGAGGTGTTTGACCGGTTTCTTCTTCTTCAAGAAAAGTCAGTGCTTTGTCCAGACGTTCCAGTTCCGACTCTGTTTGTTGAATCTCTTCCGAGCTGGATCGTTCGACGATTTGCGGATGCAACACGCCTAATTCACGTAACTGTTCCAGAGTCGCCTGCCGGTATTTCGCATCGGTCAATAATGTCACCTGTTTCATTTTGACAATCATGGCAAGGCGGTCTCCTGTTTCTTTTTCTCGATTTTTGCTTTGGCGATTTTGCCGCGCACGACCTCAGCGGTTTGTTGATCCGCGAGAAAGATCTGAATTTTTCGTATATTCTCCCGGGCTTCAGGTATTTTAACTTCTTCAAACAGCTTGATGCGCTGAATGGTAACGCGCAATTCTTCGCGAATGATTTCCTGTTGCTTTTTAGCCACCTGCAACGCTGCGCGTTTTTCAAGCTGTGAACGCACAACCTCTATGCCGCTATCCACCCACAGCGGTGTATTGAAAAGATCAATTTCTACATCTTCAAATTCGACACCTTCGAAAATCGGTATATCGATACCGGCTATATTACCGCTGCTGGTGTCAATATCTTTAACCACAACCAGTTCATCCAGATCGATATCTTCGGCAAAGACATCTGCCCAGGCTGAAACCTGTTTGTTGGTCTTTTCCATTTCCGATTCAATTCGTTCTATTTCGCCCTGGATTTTGGCTATTTCCACCAACAATTGTTTTTTCTTCAGTTCCAGAGTCGGCAAATAGCGTGTAAACCGTCTGAGATCATCTTTTTGTTTTTTTAGTTCATTTTTTGTTAATCTGACTTTAGCCATGCCAAAAATTCCTTTTAGTCCTCAGATTTTTCTGGCCAGAATTCCTTGACCAATTCGGAACGGAGTCCTGTCTGTTCGGGCGTAAAACAGTCCGCGAGAATTTCCCAGCCTCTGTCCAGTGCTTCTTCAAGGGGAATGTTCACCTTCAGGTCCATCATCTGAGCTTCGAACATTTTGCCATATTTTAAGAGCTTTTGATCCCAGGGGCTCATCTGAAATCCCATAGCCCGTTTTTCTTCAGATTCTAGATATTGGGCATAGAGCTGAATCATCCCATCCATAATGGCACGGTGATCCTTGCGGGTTTTGTCGTTCACCAGCTGTTTTAAGCGGCTCAATGAACCAAACGGTTCGATACGGCCATTACGCAGATAGAACTGTCCTTCTGTGATATAACCGGTATTATCCGGTACGGGGTGGGTCACATCATCCCCGGGCATGGTTGTGGCGGCCAGGATGGTAATGGATCCCGCCCCTTCGAAATCAACGGCTTTTTCATAGCGTTTGGCGAGCTGACTGTAGAGATCGCCGGGATAGCCACGGTTGGAGGGCACTTGCTCCATGGTGATGGCGATTTCTTTCAGGGCATCGGAAAAGTTTGTCATATCGGTAAGCAGCACGAGCACATCTTTGCCGTTGAGGGCGAATTTTTCCGCCACTGCCAGTGAAAGATCGGGAACCATCAGGCCTTCCACCACGGGTTCAGAGGCGGTATTGATAAAAAAGATGGAGCGGTTAAGGGCACCGCCCTCTTCCAGAGTATTTTTGAAAAACATATATTCATCGAATTTGAGACCGATACCGCCGAGAATGATCATATCCACTTCGGCCTGCATAGCGATGCGGGCCAGCAGGGCATTATAGGGTTCTCCGGAGACCGAAAAGATCGGCAATTTCTGCGAGGCGACCAATGAGTTGAACACATCGATCATGGGAATATTGGTACGGATCATGCGCCGTGGAATGATCCGTTTTGACGGATTGACCGACGGACCGGCAATTTGAATGACATTTTCAGCGATGGCGGGACCATTGTCGCGTGGTTCACCGCTGCCATTAAAGACACGGCCAAGCATATTTTCGGAGAATGACACCTGCATGGGGTGGCCCAAAAACCGCACTTCATCCTCGGTTGAAATTCCACGGCTGCCGGCAAAAACCTGCAGAGAGACCAGATCCTCTTCCAGTTTGATGACCTGGGCGAGTGACTTTTCGCGCGAGGTTGTGATTTCAGCCAATTCTTCATAGGCAATATTTTCCGCTCTGACGCTGATCACATTTCCAGAGACGGATAAAACCTTATCATACACTTTTTTCATTTTCAGTTACCATTTTTATTGTTTCATCAATTTGTTTTTCCTGTTTTTCAAAGTCGTCCGAGTCCATTCTTATGCCATTCCAGTCGATAAACTTCTGGCGCAGATCATAGAAAAAGTCGCGGGCGTTTTCTTTATCTTCAAAATAAAAATCGGTTTTGAGTATCTCATAAATTTTTTCAGAGATGTATTTTTGCCGTTCCGGTGAGGTTGCAGCGTCCACTTCATCAAAAGCATTTTGCTGCAGATAAACGCCATCCAGAAATTCGGATTTCAGATAAACGACAAAATCGTCCAGCGAGGTTCCTTCCTCACCAACAACCATCATCATCTGGTGCACCTGGTTGCCTTTGTATAAAAAGTCGCGCATAAATTCGACTTTATCTTTGGAAACAAAGCTTTCATATTTCGACCAGCTGTCCAGAGGATCGATGGACGGGAACCGCCGCGCATTGGCGCGGTTTCGCGACAGACCGTGAAAAGCACCGACCACCTTTAGGGTTCCCTGGGTAACGGGTTCTTCAAAGTTGCCACCGGCCGGACTAACGGTACCGCCGATGGTCAGGCTTCCCTGTTCGTCATTGAAAATTTCAACCAGGCCGGCGCGTTCGTAAAATTCGGCGATACGGGATTCGAGATAAGCGGGAAAGGCTTCTTCTCCCGGAATTTCTTCCAGACGTCCGGAGACTTCGCGCATGGCCTGTGCCCAGCGGGAGGTGGAATCGGCCAGCAACAGGACGTTTAATCCCATCTGACGATAGTATTCACCGAGCGTGGTGGCTGTATACACCGATGCTTCTCGCGCGGCAACCGGCATGGAGCTCGTATTGGCGATAATGATGGTACGTTCCATAAGGGATTCGCCGGTTTTGGGGTCCGTCAATTCGGGAAATTCACGCATGGTTTCAACAATTTCACCGGCGCGTTCGCCGCAGGCAGCGATGACCACAATGTCCACATCTGCATAACGGCTGGTGATCTGTTGCAGAACCGTTTTGCCGGCGCCAAAGGGGCCGGGAATACAGTACGTACCCCCGCGGGCCACCGGAAAAAACGTATCGATAATCCGTACCTGGGTAACAAGAGGATCCTTGGGCAATAATTTGTCTTTATAAATAGAGATAGGCAGCTTTACCGGCCAATCGAAGGACATGGAGACCTCATGAGTCTTGCCCTGACTATCCTTCAGGGTGGCAATGTGATCTTTAACGGTATAGTTGCCTTTTTCGGTAATCTTTTCTATGGTGTATTCATCCCTGAGATGAAAGGGAACCATCACTTTGTGCTCAAAATGACTTTCCGGTACGCTTCCGAGAAAATGTCCGGCGCGTACCTTATCGCCTTTCCTGGCGGAAGGTGTAAATGTCCACTTTTGTTCGGGATTCAGGGCTTCCAGGATGACGCCTTTGGGAAGGAAAAATCCATGTTCTTCAGCAAGTTCGGGTAATGGATTTTGCAGGCCGTCATAAATCTGTTTGAGCAATCCCGGCCCTAATTCTACAGATAACATTTCACCGCTAAACTCCACTTTACCGCCCACATACAGGCCTTTTGTGTCTTCATAAACCTGCATGAACGCCTTGTTTCCCTGAATTCGAATGACTTCGGATTTCAGACGTTCATCGCCTTTGATTGCATAGCCGACCTCATTTTGGCTGACTTTGGAATTAAAATCGACGGTGATTAAATTGCCGCTGATTGACGAAATTGTTCCTAAACTCTTTTTCATATCGAAACCTTATACATTGTTCTATATTTTTCCAGTCCTTTTTCTTTATCAAACTGAGCCAGGCGCTGTAATATTTGCAGTTTTAGATGATAGATGATCAGTGCTTCAAGATCAAAATGATGATCCAGATCCAATTCGCTGAGAAAATCCCATCTCAACCTGAGCAGGTTTTTCTCCGCGATCAGGGGATTGCCTTCTTTAAGAATAGAAGAGGCAAAGGAGGCAGGTTTATGTTCTCGTCCGGAACTCTTTTCACGCCGCCAGGTCACCAGGTCATCGCGTATGGCCAATTCGCGGCGTTTGTATTGTTTAAGAACGAGAGGGTCCGAGCGCTCCTGCGTGACGGTTCTGATGTCGAGGGATGATAAAAGGTCAAAATCCCGCCGGCTGGTCCATTTTTCCAGTTCCTGCATAAAATAATCGGCAGAGATTTCGGGCTCTTTATCGAAATACAATGTTGGTAACAGCGAGACCAAATAGTAATACTTATCCATTATCGCTTTCCAGTATCTCTTTCAGTTTCGGATTGATAAATAAATATAAAATTTCTGCGATATTTTCATCCGTCAGATCATAATAGAGATCGCCGTCTTTGAGCCGGATGCGAAAGCCGCCGGATACATGGTCGCTGACCTGAAGGGTGAGGGAATCCTTGAGCTCCTTGTTCAGGCTCTTGTACAGAAGCGGTTCGAGTTGTTTTTTGTCAGCTTCGCTGAGTACAATTTCCGCAGATTTTGATTCATCCCAGTTTTCAACAATGTTAAGAATCATTTTGTGAAGAAATTCCGGATCCAGAGATTCCGACACCTCTTTTTTAAAGGCACGATCGAACAGGTCAGTGAGTTTTTCTTTTACCAGCAGTTGTGTGTCGCGGGCGGCCAGCTGCAGGGACCTTTTGCTCTTTTCCTCAAAATCCGCGGCTTTTTTTTCTGCATCCCGGACAATATGCTCGGCATCCTTGTTCGCTTTTTGCACAATACTGTCCGCTTCGTTTTTGGCCTTTTTTATAATTTCTTCAGCCTGCTGATTGGCCTGTTCGACCCCATCGGCTTTGATTTTTTCGATTATATGATCCAGTTTCGTTTCCATCAATTTTCCTCCGTCAATTTTTAAATCTGCTCACCGGTACACTGTTTTATACAGTACCGAAAACGCTGTAATCCTCGATCATTTATACAGGAAAATAGGATATGCCCGTACAGGCAGATTCACATAGGCGTGAGTGTATTTAAAATTCAAGAAAAGAGCTTTGGTTATCTCATCACTGTGACGCTCTCTCTATGAATTTGAAGATGTCTTCTGATCAAAAATTAAGCTTAAAAATATGTAAAAGAGACTAAAAAGGTCTATATTGAACCAGAATCTAATAAATTCAAATGAAAAAATCAAGGAAACATCTTAAAAATCTATCTTTTCATGACTATTTCCGCAGATTTAGAGGACATTTTGGACCTTTTGCCCTGCTCTTTTGCAGAAATTCAACTTTTAAAAAATAAAGCGGGGCTGTATCAAAAGTATTAATCGCACTAATAATACTACTTTTAGGGTTTCTTGACGATTAAAAACCGCAGAGACCGCAGAGCTATCGCTGAGAATTTATTTATTTTATCATTTGATTTGCATTCAAGAGAGTTTTTATCAGGATATAATCGCACCAGTTATCAAGAAGACGAATTTATAACAAAATAATTATGAGTGTCTTATGTTGATTGTCGTTTGCATTTTGTCCATTTTGGCAGGTCTGTTTTCTCAGCGTACTCGGCGGTTTTCGCCGACCTTACATCTCAAGTAATAATGAACAGACCTGGATTTTTATGTCGTTAGATTATCAATTCTTTTTTCACCCTGTTGATACAGCCCCCGGCGTAGATTCTTGTATGGAATTTGTAGATTTTTTTTTGTAATATATCCTTTGGTTTGCTGAATATTCATTTCACCTCATCCACTCAGCAGGACAAAGATGACGGCCACAGCGTAAAGGAGCAAAACATGACACAGTTATCGGTTCGTGAAAAAATCGGTTACTCGCTCGGCGATACCGCCACCAACCTTACCTGGCGTTCTTTTATGGTATTTTTACCTATTTTTTACACCGACGTTTTTGGCCTTTCCGCCGCGGCCATGGGCACGCTTTTGCTGGTTTGCCGATTCTGGGACGGTATTACCGATTTTATCATGGGTATCGTTGCCGACCGTACCAAAACCCGATGGGGCAAGTTTCGTCCATGGATTCTCTGGACCGCCTTTCCCTTTGGTTTACTTACCGTGCTCGCCTTTACCACCCCGGATTTCAGCTATACCGGTAAGCTCATTTACGCCTATGTTACCTATTCACTGTTGATTATCGTTTTTACCGCCAACAACGTGCCCTATTCAGCCCTGATGGGGGTAATGACATCTGATCCCATCGAGCGGACCAGTCTCTCTTCCTATCGCTTTGTCTTTGCCTATCTTGGCGCCTTGATGGTTCAGGGTGGCTTGATCTATCTGGTCGCCTTTTTCGGGCGGGGTAATGAGATCGAGGGATATATGCGAACCATGATCCTGTTTGCAATTATACTGGTGGCATTTTTGCTCATCACCTTTTTCTTCACCAAAGAGCGGGTCAAACCCATGCAGGGGCAGAGCTCTATCCGCCAGGATTTTAAAGATCTCGTCAATAACAAACCCTGGCTGACGCTCTTTTTTATCGGTATCATCTTCGTCGCCTTTACCTCGATCAAGCAGGGCGGCGTTATGTTTTATTTTACCCACTATCTCGGTGCAAAGGGACTGGCTGCCGGTTATATGGTGCTGGGACTGGTCGGATCGCTCATCGGCGCCGCCATCACCAAATATCTGGTCGTCCGCACCGGCAAGCGCGTGCTCTTTATTCTGGCCGCCTTTATCTCCGGTGTTTTCAGCATACCCCTCTTTTTTCTCAGT
>WJMF01000059.1 GCA_014728085.1 Candidatus Zhuqueibacterota bacterium | reverse complement strand
GGCACCCACGAGACTGAGGGCAATCGTTTTGTCGCCTCGTCCCGTCCATATCTCCCTGTCGCCATCGCTGTCGGCATCGGTAATGATTACGCCGTTGCTGCTTATGTTGTCGTGGTAAAAGCTGACCTCATAGTCACCGAACTCGTTATACTCGATAATATAGAGGTCCGGAAACAGGGTTAAAACGATTTCATCTTTACCGTCGCCATCTGTATCGCCGGAGGTGACACCGCTCGGATAATCCCGCAGCGATTCAAAACCGTAAAATCGCCACTCCTTTTCGACACGATAGCTGTTATTGGCCGTCGAATTGTAAATTCTAAAAAGCCAGTGCTTTGAATCATAGGCGTGTTCCGTATCTACCTCGTTTTCCGCCGTATGACAACCGGATATGAATTCAACAGAGCCGTCGCCATCATAATCACCGGTGGATATAAAGTCAATGGTGTCCATGAGCGGCAGGCTGTCCTGCCAGACCGGCGTATAGATATTGTCGTTGATACATTCATACATATAGAGATCGCCGTCATAATCGCCGAAAATCAGATCATAAGCGTTGTCGGCATCAAAATAGCCGAATTCACAATGGGGGACGCCGTGATAGTTATTACCGCCGGTAAAGTTGGGCAGAGAAGCGACGTGCTCGAATTCATTGTTTGCATTGATCTCATAAATCCTGAATTCATCAAAAGTGGTATCTCCGGCGGCGCGGGTGACGCGCATGACCACTTCATAGAGATTATCCTTGTCCAGATCGGCCAACCGGCTTGCCCAGTAACCGTTTTTGTCATCTCCCTCCCAGCTATGGTGAAACTGAGACGGAAAGCTGCCGGCATCCGGACTGACATAAAGGTAACTGTTTTGTCCGAACCCCCCCAAAAGTTGATAAAAACCATCAGCCATATAGGTTGCAATATCGCGACAAATGAGACGGCGGTTGATGGAAAAGGTCTCCTGTAAAGTCGTGTTGATATATTCGTAAAAACGGGTATAGTGAAAGGTGTCATCCTTGTAAGGGTTGACCACCAGTTCAGGATGGCCATTTTTATTCATATCCACATCAACGTTGAAAAGATAGGCCGAGGGAATTTCCAGCTCTGTTTGAGTATAAAGGGTTGTACTGACAGGAGGTTGGGACAGATCGATCCGATAAAACCGGCCATCGTTATCATCCTCGCTGATCAAACCGACCCGGTTGATGGCGCGTATTTTGATTTCGTAGGATCCGGTGAGTTCTGATTGCGATATTTTATAGGCCAGCCTGTCGGTACGGTAAGGAATGGAGAGTATCTGAAAAGAGTTGATGGAACCAAGCGGCCGGTAGAGAATTTCGCCCTGGCAGATATCATCGCAATCAAAACTGATCAGAACCGAATATAAGGGTCCGTCGTACATGGGCAAAATTTCGAGCGAGCTGATTTCCGGCGGCGAGTTATCGACAAAAAGCCGTGTGGTTGATTCCACATAAGAGCCGTTGCGATTCTGTACCGCCACCTTAAGGATAACCTGGCAGTCCTGATCCGGCAGGTTTTGCCAGACCGCCAGGGTATCATCGAGAATCATTTCCGTTTGTCCGGATAAAATATTGAACCACTCATTCGGATTTTCTCCCACGCCATAGGAGACCGAATAGGATTCAAAGAAAGGGCTCCAGGCCGACCCGGTAATAATCAGCGGACCCTCGCTGAATCCCTGATCGAGTGTGGGTGAGGTGATTTGGACAATGGTTTGATTCGGTTGTTTGAGGGCGCGGTCGATATCGAGCAAACCGGCACCGTAATAGGGATCAAAGCCGTCGGTCCCCAGATCTGTTGCTGTTGCCATGAGAATGCCGCGCACCGCATCCGTATCCAGAGAAGGATCGGCGGAGAGCAACAGGGCTGCGGCAGCAGAGACCATGGGGGCGGAAAAAGAGGTACCGCTGCTGCTGGAGTCATAGGCTGCCTCCAGGGTGGTGGTATAAATATCGACGCCGGGAGCGACCAGATCGAGGGTGGCGCCATAATTCGAAAACCCGGCACGACTGTTTTCCCGGTTGACGGCACCTACGGAAATGGCGACCTCCAGAGCGGACGGATAATGAATTTTATCCGACCCCGCATTTCCGGCCGATGCAACCAGCATCACACCCCGGTTTGCGGCATAGCGCAGCACATCGTCTAAAAGCAGGGTAATAAAATCGTCTCCCCAGCTCATATTGATAATTTGTGCTCCCTGGGCCACGGCATACAGTATGGCGGCCGCGGAATCATCTTCATCTCCTTCACCGCGAGAGGTGAAAGAGCGTAAATTCATCACCCTGCATCCGTGTGCGATACCGGCGATACCGAGATTGTTATCAGCAGTCGCGGCAATAATTCCGGCCACCTGGGTGCCGTGCCCCATTTCATCCGCCGGATCATTGTCTCGACCCAGGTAATCTCCGGCAGCAGGATAATCCGGAGCATCGGTAAAATCCCATCCGCGCAGATCATCGATAAAACCATTATCGTCGTCGTCAATCCCATTAAAATCGCTCTCATCGACAATACCATTGCCATTGATATCTTCGCCCGCATTTATCCATAGATTTTGCTTCAAATCCGGGTGGTCATAGTCGACACCGGTATCGATAACGGCAACCAGAACGTTTTCCGAGCCGCGTTCAAAGTTCCAGGCGCTATAGGCGTTTATATTGGATAGATGATATTGATGCGCCAGACCGGGATCATCGGGAATAAAGTGCACCGCCAGTTTACGGTTGGGAACAGCGATATCGACACCGGCGGTCTGCTGCAAAAGATTGAGAGCGGAATCCAGAGCTGTGGTTGATGGGATTTGAACCGAGAACCATTTGGACAATTCGCCAAGGTCATTTTGCGGGGCATTTAAAGCGGCAAAAAGTTGTGGTGAAAGAATAGCCCTGACCTCTTTGGCTTGCAAAGCCTGCAATTGCATATCGATTCGACGATCACCGGTGATATTGGCGCGTTTCCGCAGGCCGGTATCATCGGGCGGGTTGGTTCGTTTGATCAAAACAGAGTGTGCTGTTGCGCTCTGAATCCATATCAATACAATGGCCAGAAAAAGTTTATAAAATCGCATGCCGGTAGTCTTTCGTTTGATCAAAGCTTGAGATTTTCAACCGTTACACGCGGCAGCGTGATAAGCAAAAGCATGAGGTGCAATAGCCATAATGCCGCCCGTGGATGGCTGTTGTGTTTCCGCATATAGTCCATGAACGAACGGTGTGATGAAACAATCATTTCCGCTTTTCGCCGGTTGACACTGGCTCCTTTGTGGTGAATAGCGCCGGCCCCGGCACAAAAAAATATCTTAAAGCGATTCTGAATGACCCGCTTGCACCAATCGACATCACTGAAAAACATGGTAAAGCGTTCATCCAGCAATCCGACGGTTTCTACCACACCGGCGTCGGCCAACAAAAAGGCGCCCTGGGGTTGTTCTACAAACCTGTTGCGGCGGTGGTCAAAATCCGGCATTTTCCAACGGTTCAAAACCGCACTCTTGCTAAACAGCCGGCTCAATCCTGTAACATCAAAAAAAAGATCCCGTTTGCGGGGAAATCTTCTGCAAGAGGATTGAATCTGACCGCCGGGATAGCGTAACTGCGGGGCGACGATGCCGACATCGGGATGAAGATTGAAACAGATAAAAAGCTTTTCAAAGATGCCGTTTGCAACGATAATGTCCGGATTCAACAAGAGGATATAATCGCCGTTACAAATCTCAAGTCCCTGGTTGATGCCTCTGGTATATCCCGTGTTCGTTTTATTCACTATAATGATAACATCATCGAACCAATGATGCAACTGTTTTTTATGTGTTTCGAACCAGCTGACCGTTAAATCACTGCTGTTATTATCGATCAACAACAGCTGCGTAGAAAAGGCAGAGGCGGCTTTGGCCAGTGACCGAAGACACTGCTTTATATGATCGATACTGTTAAACGTAACGATAATGATCGACAAAGAGTTCCGCTTTTTCGGCATGAGAGAATTCACCTATAAAAAAACCGGATGCTTTGCCGATTCATTGCGAAACATCCGGTCAAACCAGAGACCGAAGGTCAGAGCCTTCCGGTCACATCAGCCGGTTGATGATAAAACAGAGTATCCGCAGAGGCGTTATCCGTTTCCGTTTTCCTTATCTTCTTGTTGTTTTTTCAGCAGATATTGAAGTTTTGTCTGATACCATTCATTTTCGGGATGTTTTTTGGACAGCACGCGAAAGACCTCGATTGCCTTTTCATACTGTCCCTGAGCGGCATAGATTTCACCCAGTGTTGGCGTAACGAATTTATCCTTGGTTTTCTCCGACTCTTCATCCGGTACGTGCCCGGGCATATCAGCGGGTACAGCGGGTTCTTGTTTTTGCGGGGGAGGCGGGGTTTCCCGGGGTTCCGCGCCGGCGATGTCCTCTTCCTCTTCCAGACTGGCGAGAAAATCTTCAAAATCGTCCTCATCGTCAAGGCTGTCAAAGACCTGACTATCGATTTCCTCCTCCGGCTCCGTATCGTCTTCCCCGATCGTGCTTTGGTCTTCGAAACTCGCTTCTTCACCGGGCTCCTGTTGTTCTGTCTGCATGGGGGGGGCGGCCTCAGGGAATCGGGCTTTTTCACCGGTATCTGAACCGGATGGTGGTGATGCCTCCTGCTCCGGTTGCGGTTCTGCGGTTGCGTCATCGATGTCGACATCGATATCCTCTTCATGGAGAGCAAATTTTTCCAGATTCTCGCGTTCCTCTTCCTCGTTATCCATATCTGAACCAAAAATATCGTCAAGGATATCCGAAAACTTTTCATCCTCTTTGACGGCTTTGTCATTCGCCTGCTCAACAGCAGGTGGTTTATCGAGATCGAGGATGAGCTCTTCTTCGTCTATGCCTTCCGTTTCGAGTTCTTCAACAAAACCCCGGACAGGGGGCGGTTCCGGTTTTTCCGTTTTGGCAGCAGGTTTGGTTTTGGATTCGGGAATAGAAGGTGCTTTTGTTTCAACGGTCTCCATTTCATTATCGAAAAAGGATTCGTTTTCCATCAGCGAAGAAAAAGAATCCTCGCTGACCGCCTCTTCGAGAGCAACCTCTTCCTCTTTTTCTTGTGTTTGTGGCTGAGCGGATTCAGTCCTCTCAAACTCCAGATCAAGAAAGGGGTCGATCTCCTGCACTCTTCGTAAAGAGGCATTACTCGATTTTTCCCAGCCCTGAGCAGACATGAGATCGGCATATAATTTATGGGCGTTGACAAACTTGGGTTCAAGTGATAACGCTTTTTTCAAGCGTCGTTCAGCTTCATCATATTGCTTTCTGGCAAAATAGCACTTGGCCAGGATAAAATAACCGCTGGCATAATTCGGATGCTTTTGGATACCGGTTCGGCATAAATTGATTGCTTTATCGAGTTGTTCTGACTGGAAATAATAATCTGCAAGCCTTGCAAAAAACATGGAATCCGGATGCTCTTTAAGATATTTTTCAAGCTGAATAATTTCGTCGGAATAGTTAAAAGGCATACATTCCACTCCTCAAATTGAAATAAAAATTTTCCATTTGGAAACGATAAGGATATTTGTAAAGCGTCCCTTGCTTTACCTTACGGGACAAGTGACGTTTTTGCAGATAATTTATTTCATTTACCTGTATGAATAAGATAGTATTTTTCTCACCATCCGGCAACAGTTTTATTTAAAATTTCCTCGCTGAGTTTATCAATCGCTTCGCTGATGCCCTCTTCCCTTGCCTCAATCCCGCCGGTTGGTTCGTAAATACCCCACTGTGTGAGTCGTTGTTCCCAAAACACCTGTTTTTTAACCTGATCATGGCAGACGATGTTTACCGTAATATAAACTTTATAATCCGCCACGGTTTCCTGTCGATCAAATGCACCTGCCTGTTCATTGATGCGTACGATTTCTCCCTCTATGAGTAAATCCGCTGTGGAAGGATCGGCAATTTTCAGCGTATTATCTCTGGTAAATTCATTGATAATTGCATCCGTAAGCTGTTCGGTTACACCGAATTCAGCGGTTTGGTTGGTAAACAGAGGTACAGCCACCGTATCGAGGTGTGGTGCCAGAGAGCCGGAGAAAGAATAGTATGCACACTGACAAAACATGATGCACAATACCAAAATGATATACTTAACGCAAGCCATAGCGATTGATTTTTCTGTATAGAGTTCGTTCACTCAAACCAAGCAGTTTGGCGGCCTGCCGTTTATTGCCTCTGGTCCTGGCAAGCGTATCCTGGATGAGCTGTTTTTCCATTTCCGAAACCGACTTTTTCGACGAGTCCTCCCGGGACGAATTTTCAATGTCTTCAATATATTCAGTCGATGTGATTTCAGGCAATGCATTGTAACGATAGGGCGGCCGTTCCCTGGATAACAACAGATCACGCAGTTGCGCGATTTCACCTTTTATCTCGAGCAAAACGCGGAGTAAAAACTCGCGTTCGATTTCTTCTTTGGGTTTATCGACCAGTACGGGAAGGTTTTTATTATCCTCGCTTGCCGAATGCAGATACCTGCTCAGAGTGCTTTCGCTGATCTCATTACCGCGTTCAAGCACGATAATTTTTTCAACCAAATTTTTTAGTTCACGAATGTTGCCGGGCCAGCTATAGTCCTTAAACAGAGATACGGCATCTTCCCTGAACCCCTTAAAGTCGATATGATTTTCTCTGCAAAAGTCTGCGGCAAATTTTTTCACCAACAGAGGAATATCCTCCTTGCGCTGCCGCAAGGCCGGTACATGTATATGCATGGCATTGAGGCGAAAGTACAAATCCTCGCGAAAATGGCCTTTATTAACCTCTTTTCGTAAATTTTTATTGGTTGCGGTTATAAAACGCACATCAACCTGAATGGTTTCCGTACCGCCGACGCGCATAAATTCGAGATTTTCCAATACGCGCAATAACTTGACCTGTGTCGGAATGGGCAGGTCTCCGATTTCATCCAAAAAGATACTGCCCTCATCCGCAAGTTCAAAATAACCCTTTCTGACATTGGTGGCGCCCGTAAAAGACCCCTTTTCGTGTCCGAAAAGTTCGGACTCGATAATGCCTTCCGGAATGGCACCGCAATTCACAGTGATAAAAGGGTTATCCCTGCGCCGGCTGTTTTGGTGAATCGCTTTTGCTACAAGTTCCTTGCCGGTACCGCTCTCACCGGTTATCAATACCGATATATCCGTGTCCGCAACCTGATCGATGGTTTCGATCAATTGCCGAATGGCATCAGAATCGCCGATGATACCGCTCTCTTTTTGTATTTTACGCCATTTGGGTTCCGTTTGTTCGGACATGAATGTGACAACTCCCTGACTAAATGCCCCTGGTCGATAAAAGCCTTAAACGCGCAACTTTGGTTGCCCGTGAGGCCGATCTAGTGATTTTGTTTAAAAAATTCCACCGTTTCATTCAACCCCTGTTTCAAATCATAGCGGGGTTGCCAGGACAGCTTTTGAAACGCTTTCCGGGGGGAAATAACGCTGCGCCGCTGTTCGCCGGGTTGTGCCGGGCCGTGTTCTTCCGGCATGTCGGAATCCAGCAACTCTTTTACTGTATTGAAGATTTTATTGATGGTGGTCTCTTCACCGGTGCCGATATTAAAAATACCATTGCCGCTAAAATCCGCTGCCAGAACATTGGCCTGCACGACATCTTTGACATAGACAAAATCGCGGGTCTGTTTTCCATCGCCGTTAATCACGGCTTTTTGCTGACTCAACATGCGATCGCAAAAAATGGCAACAACTCCGGCTTCGCCGCGCGGGTTTTGACGCGGTCCGTAAACATTGGCATAGCGCAAGGCCACATAAGAGAGCCCATAGTTGCCGGCATAAAAAGAAAGATATTTTTCACCGGTCAGTTTGGTAATACCATAAGGACTTGAGGGTTGCAGCGGATGCACTTCGTTTGCCGGAAAATAGTCTTGCTCACCGTAAATGGCACCGCCCGATGAGGCAAAAATAACTTTTTTGACATCGTTTTCAACACCGTTCTGCAGGATGTTTATAAAACCGAGTATATTGTTTTTGGCATCGAAAATGGGGTTACTGACAGATTTTCGCACATCCATCTGTGCAGCCTGATGGTTGACGATATCAAACTTTTCTGTTCTAAAGATATCGCTGACCTGCTCGTCCTGTATATTACATTCATAAAGCCTGGCTTTGGGATTTACATTTTTGCGAACTCCGGTGTAAAAATTATCAATAATCACAACATCATGGCCGTTGTTGATATAGGCGTCGACAATATGCGACCCGATGAATCCGGCACCACCTGTGACCAAAATCTTCATCTGTTTTCCTTTCCACTTGGATCAATTCAGAGATATGTAAGCGCCTTGGCAGCGATATCCTTTCGGTAATAAGCCCCGTCAAAAGTGATCTTTTTGACCACCTGATAGGCCTTATCGATCGCAGCGGGCAAGCTATCGTCCAGAGCGGTGACGGCGAGTACGCGACCACCACTGGTAACGATATCGCCATTCTGCAGCCGGGTTCCGGCATGGAAAATGAGCACATCGGGATCGAGAGGATTGTTCAATCCGATAATTTTCTTGCCCTTTTCGTAAGAACCCGGATAACCGCTGGAAGCCACCACAACGCATACGGCTGATTTATTTTTATTTTTCCATTCGAATAGTGCCAGACGGCCGTCACGTGCGCTCATCATCGCCTCGACCAGATCGCTGTCTGCCAGGGGTAAAACCGCCTGCGTTTCCGGATCGCCGAAACGGCAGTTAAACTCGAGAACTTTGGGTCCCTTTTGGGTCAGCATGAGGCCGGCGTAAAGCACACCGCGATAGGGCCGTCCTTCAATGGCCATACCTCTAATGGCGGGTTTCATGATTTCCTTATCGACCTGCTTTAAGAGGTCGCTAGAGAGCTGAGGAGCCGGCGCATAGGCGCCCATTCCACCGGTGTTGGGGCCCTTGTCGCCATCCAGTATGGCTTTATGATCCTGTGATGGCAGCAAATAAGAGAGGTTTTCTCCGTCACACAGGGCCAGGACAGACACTTCCTCGCCCTGCAATCGTTCCTCGATGAGAATCCGGCGGCCGGCACTGCCAAAAGCCCCTTTTTCCAGAATCAGCTCGATCGCCTCAAAGGCGTGTTCGACATGATCGCAAACGATCACGCCTTTCCCGGCAGCCAGACCGTCGGCTTTAATGACCACCGATTGTTCCGTAGATTTGATGAATTGTCTGGCCTTGTTGGCATCGGTAAAGAGGCGATATTCGGCAGTGGGAATATTGTATTTATGCATCAGATATTTTGCAAAGGATTTGCTGCCTTCGATCTCTGCGGCTGCTTTGGTGGGGCCAAAACTGGGTAAACCATTGGCTTCAAATTCATCGACAATCCCGTTGCAGAGCGGTACCTCCGGGCCGATAACAGCAAAATCGATTTTATGTTTTCGAGCATAGTCGAGGAGAGCCCCGGTATCGGTCGCCGGAATCGGCTCGCAGATAGCATCTTTAGCAATCCCGGCATTGCCGGGCAGGCAATAGACCTGGGAAGTATGTTTGCTTTCTTTGACTTTATGGACGATGGCGTGCTCCCGGCCGCCTCCTCCGACTACGAGTATTTTCATGAGGAATTCCTGTACGTTTTTACGGGTACATTTTTTCTGGAACGGGATTTGAAACGCAATTCATCAATCTGATCGCGTAATTGTGCCGCCAGCTCAAATTCGAGATTCTCCGCTGCTTTTAACATTTTTGCTTCCATTTCGACAAGGGCTTGTCGCTTTTCTTCTGCGGACAACTTTTTCCATTTTTCCTCGAGATCTTTTTCCCCGGCGTCTGAAAGATCTTTCGGGGGTTTGGCGTCGGCAACGCGGGTAGACCCCATTACATCCTGTACTGACTTGTAGATCGTCCTGGGCGTGATATTATGTTCTTCGTTATAGCGTTTTTGGATTCGACGGCGGCGGTTGGTCTCGTCAATGGTTTTACGCATCGACTCTGTGACCCGGTCAGCATAAAAGATAACTTTCCCGGCAATGTTGCGCGCGGCGCGGCCGGCGGTCTGGATAAGAGATCGCTCGGAACGCAAAAACCCTTCCTTGTCCGCATCCATGATCGCGACCAGCGAAACCTCGGGCAGATCGAGTCCCTCTCTGAGCAAATTAATTCCAACCAGGACATCGAATTCAGCCAGTCGTAAATCGCGCAATATCTCCACCCGGTCCAGAGAGTGGATCTCGGAATGAAGATAGCGAACGCGTATGCCGGCATCCGCCAGATAATCGGTCAGGTCTTCGGCCATGCGCTTGGTCAGAGTGGTGACCAGAATGCGTTCATTTTTTTCCGCCCGCTGCTGAATCTCGTGCAAAAGATCATCGATCTGGTTTTTTGTCGATCTGACATCAATTTCAGGATCCATCAGACCGGTCGGACGGATAATCTGTTCCACCACCACACCCTCGCATTTTTCGAGTTCATAATCACCCGGGGTTGCGGACATGTAAATCACCTTGTGAAGCAACGTCTCAAATTCGTCAAAATTGAGCGGCCGGTTGTCAAGGGCCGAGGGTAAACGGAACCCATGCTCGACCAGCGTCTCTTTGCGGGAACGGTCACCGTGATACATACCGCGAACCTGCGGCAGCGTCACGTGTGATTCATCGATAACCATTAAAAAATCATCGGGAAAATAGTCGAGAAGGGTATACGGGCGTTCGCCGGCTTTGCGACCCGAAAGATAGCGGGAATAATTTTCAATGCCGCTGCAATAGCCGATTTCCTCCATCATCTCGAGATCATAACGGGTTCGCATCTCAATGCGCTGAGCTTCGAGCAGTTTGTTCTGATTGCGAAGATAAACCAGCCGTTCTTCAAGCTCCTCGCGAATACTCTTGATGGCT
>WJMF01000238.1 GCA_014728085.1 Candidatus Zhuqueibacterota bacterium | reverse complement strand
GACATTACCGCCAGGTGATTCTTGTGGCGGACGATCATATAGTAATTGTCGTTGCCGCTGATCGATTTCACCGTCACTTCGGCCTGACTGCCGTCGTCATTGATCAGGTCACCGTCCTTTTCAAGAAATACGCTTTTGGACGCCACATCAGGCCCGTTCAGATCCTGACGGATCTGCACAAAGACCCAATCGACCACATCCGTCGGTATCGCTGCGACCTGCCGCTGATCAACATAGGGCGAGGTAAGGGGAATCCAGCCGTAAGAGCTGAGGCTGTCGCTCATGACGCCGGAACCATACGGTCCTTCCAGATAAAACTTGGAAGCGATTTTCAAATCGCCGCCGCTTTTGATGTCGCTGTTCCAGTCGATGACGGTATCCTGAATACTGCTGACCAGTTGCTCGAAATAGGCGGCTGCGTCGGTGGGACTGTCGACGTAGAGATCATAATCGGTAATAGAACCGATATCCCAGCGCAACGTCACCAGATTTTGCCAGCTTCCGGTAACCGAAAATCCGGCATACGGATCGCCAACGGTGGCCCCTGCGGTGGTATCGGCTGTTACCAGCACGCGATAAAAGAGACTGGTGTCCGCCGGTGAGGTCTGAAAAAAAGAATCTTTGCTCACCGAGGTAATATAACCGTCTGCTGAAAACCAGCTGGTCTCCGGGGCGCCGCTGTAGGTGGATAACTCTTCCGGGTAATAGACATCCGCCGTTAGCGAATTGAGCACCCGGGGCGTTGTACCGCTGGTGATTTTAATCTGCAAATCGACGTGAAATTCACCGCTTACGGCAACATCATTGTGGGAAACCACAAGACGAAACTGTGTATCATCGGCTTGTGCAAAGGCAAACACAAGCAAAAGCAAGCTAAAGACGCCTGACAAGGTTGGTCGTTTTTTCAAACGCATAATCCCTCCTGAAGATGTAAAACGGTATTTATTTTTATTATATTAATTCTTTACCATGCAATCAAGTTTTTATTTCAGCACCGGCATATATAACGAAAAATTCTACCGCTTTATATTAAATATATAGTCAAAAAAAGCGCGGTTGCGGAAATAAATCCGACAATTTAAAGTAAAAAATTATCTCTACACTTTTCGTGATTTCAGTCACGAATCGGTGCTGTTTATGGTAACCGGCTCTGCGCGTTGGTTGCTGCATTGCTCTGCCACAGTAAATAATCTGCCGTATCAACACTGCCGTCGAGATTGCAATCGCTGTCGCTGTAACCATTCAGATTGAGATGATCGGCATTGTACCATCGGCTATAGTCCATGCTGGTGACGTATCCATCGCTGTTGATATCGCCGACCGCCATGCCCCAGACATCGCCTTGCAGGTTTTTACCGCCGGCAACACCATAAAACTGCGTCGCAGCGCTGCTAAAATCCCAGGACGCCGTGCTGCCGGCTGCAAGGGCTGTCGTCGTTGCGCTCATAACGTCGACGTGATTGCGATGGCGAACCACGACATAGTAATCATCGTTATCAACGTTAAGAATAACGCCTCCCTCTTCACCGGACTCGGTAATATAACCGTTGCGGCTGATAAAGGCGCTGTTTTGCGCCACTGCCGCCCCTTCAGCGGTGGAACGGAGCTCAACCAGCACCCAGTCGACAACCGAATCCGGTATGCTGGTAACGCTAAGGGGATCCTCGTCATACGGCGAGGTCAGCGGCAGATCAGCACCCTGATACAGGTCGGTACGCATATTGCCGTTGTCGCTGTCCCAGGCGCCCTCGAGAAAAAGCCGTATCGATAGTTTGGCATTGAGCTGCCAGCCGAGGTCCTGCATCAGCTCCACCGTCAATCCGGGATTGTCCTTAAACCCGGTGTAAGAGGGCTCCATTAATTCATCCGGCGTCAGATCCTTGTCCCAGTGCGCCACCGACGATCCCTGCTGCAACGGATCCGGCGCGTACATTTCAAAGTGATTGCCGGCCCCGATGCCGTCGCTGTAGAGATAGTAGAGGGGCGATACCACCGTACCGACCCAGTGCAGATCATCGGTATCGGTGGCCGAGGCGGCGCGCTGGATGTTGTCCATCTCCGGCCAGGTTTCGCCGCGGCTGTGATCCTCCAGATGGACCATGAAACAATCATCATAATTGTTTGGTTTTGTGCCGGTTTCCAGGTCGACCAGGGTCTGAAAGCCGAGACCGTGCGCCAGCTCGTGCAGAACCGTGGTAAAGAGATCGATATCACTGCCGCGGTTGCCGTCGAGGCCGTAGTACCAGTGCACCGTGCCGAGTATGTCGTCGCCGTCGACGGCGCTGTTGAATCTGGCGTTGATGTCCACATTATTCGTATTGACATCATAGCCCAATAAGCTGCTGGCCAGGGCATATGGATACCATGTATTGCTACGCGGCAGTGCCCCACCCGCAACATTGCCTGCAGCTCCGGCACTGCCCAGAACCGCAGAGGTGGCGTTGCCCGGCAGTGTATCGAAATTGGCGCCGACGAGAATCTGTATGTCGCTTTGCAGAATCTCCCCCCAAACATCCGCCGCCATCTGCAACACAATCAGGCGTTGCTGACCCAGGGTGGTGCCGCTGTTGCCCCCTACAGGAGTTACTGCAGTGGGGTCGTTTAACCCTTCACCCGCAGCGTCGTTGTTGACAATCACAAAATCGGCGCCCATCAGCGCGGATGCGGAACACAAAAGCATGATGGCGGCGGCCAAAAAGGCTGATTTTCTACTCATCCTGCGCCTCCTGCTCGTCTCTTTGTTCGAGCTCTTCCGCCGTTACACAGGTGACATGAGTTTGGCTGCTGTCGATCACCGCCACGGCATAATTCTGAAAACGGCCCTGCAAGTCCAGTCTTTTTAATCCATTCGGCAGCGTTTCAATCCGTAAACCTTTGGTGCTGAAACGGCTCATTTCCCGGATCTGCTGCTGCAGCTCCTGCGGTATCGGCACGTCGGGCTTTATCCTTTTTGTCTTTGGATCGATGCTGACGACCATGTGGTTGCCCGTGGTTGTTTTACCAGTCACTTGCTGACTCGTCCCGGATTCCGGTTGCGTTGATTCGGGCGCGAAATGCCAGGCGATGGATAGCATTAAAAACAAAAAGAGGGTGATCAGAAAATATTTTTTCATGTTTTTCTCCGTTGCTTTATTGAAAAATGATTATGTCAGGTTCTGACACGAACCCGAAGACCATACCTGCCGGGTCGGGAAAGGTAAGCAGGGGTTATTTTTATGTGCGGAGCGATGGAAAATACCCCGCCTCTGTGGTTGTTGCAATTGGCCCTGGGTGCAAAGATAATAAACAAATCAGAGGGTTACAATAAAAAAATGATCGAAAACGTTAATGGAAGTTTTTTTGCTGTATAGTACAGCGGATTTTACAACCGGCCGGGTTCACTTGAAAGAGTGAACTGTTTGCTCCGCTCTAAACAAGAACAGACATACTCTGTCGGGTGGAGGAGGTTAAATTCTAGTGTTCTGCTGCCAGAAATAGGTTGAAAATTTTCAAAAGTTATTGTATACTACTATTTGACAATAACCAAAATAGAGGCGGAGCCTGTTTATGCGTTCAAGTCGTTTTTTGATCTTTTCGGTGCTGTTGCTGTTCTGCAGTACTCCCCTTTTTTCGCAAATAATACTGGATGAAACCTATCTTTTTTATACACCCTCTCAAGCCCGTACCATAAAAAATCTGACAGCCGCAGAGGATGAATATAGCCTGTCCGTTCTAAATCATCTTTCTGCTCTCGCAGATTCAGTGATGACCCCTGGGCCCTGGAGCGTCACCTTTCACAAAACCGGCTATGATAAACACGATTACTACAGCCAGAGTCCCTACTGGTGGCCCGACCCTGCCGATGCGTCGGCACCCTATATCCGCAAAGACGGCCAGGTCAATCCCGCTTATTTTGACCAACATCACGATGACCTTCACGATATGAGCGAAGCGGTTTTCGTCCTTGGCACAGCGGCTTATATTTTTGCTGATTCCATTTACGCCAACCGCGCCGCCTATATTCTCGATACCTGGTTTGTCGATGAGGAGACGCGCATGAACCCGCACCTGGAACATGCCCAGGCCATACCCAACCGCTCCGGCGGGCGGCATTTCGGCATCATCGATACCAATCCGCTCATCCTCGCTGTGCAGGGTATCGTTTTTTTGCAAAAATCGGGTCTGTGGCCGTACAGCAGACAGGAAGGCGTTCTGGCATGGTTTTCCGATTTTCAGCTCTGGCTCAGCCGCAGCGACAAGGGCAAAGCGGAACAGCGATACGGCAACAATCACTCTACCTGGTACACGGCACAGCTGGCCGCCTATTCGATTTTGATCAATGATATTGAATATCAGGACAGGGCCTGGAGTTGGTTTCGCACTTTTTTACTACCCAAACAACTGGATGCCGATGGTTCGATGCCGCTGGAAGAGGAAAGAACCAAATCGCTTTCCTACTCTTTGATGAATATGGATGGTCTGGCTCTCATTGCCAGAATGGCTCAGGTGCAGGGCCATGATCTCTGGAGGTTTAAAAGCGGTAACAAGAGCCTGAAAACAGCAGTGGATGCGCTCATTCCCTATATCAAGTCGCCGCAATCGTGGCCATTGCTGCAGATCAAACCGGTTGAACCGGCTCAACGCCCCTTTTTGGTGTGGGCGGCAGCCGGACTGGATAACCGCTCCTATCTCGATCTCTACCGCGCATTGCCGGCCCGGGACAGCTATTATTGTCTGCTCAGCGATCTGCTGGCTGCGGTGTGGTAATCACGTTCAGGAGACAAACAAGATGCCGACAGGAGAAAAATGAAGACACCCTATACACTCGGTGAGATCAGAAAACTGATTGCGGACAACCCCAACGATCCGCCTTATTCAGCCCTCTTTTACGACCCCATTGATATTGCCCTGCAAAAGCCGGATAATGAATCGTACGATCAACGCCATGAAAAGATCGCCGCTTATATGATGCAGAAAGAGATTCATGCAGCCCGTGATCTTTTTCTCTCAGCGGATATCAAATTGCTCAACAGCGATCGCGGTATTCTCGTTGATTCGGCATTTACGGTTCAACTCGGTGAAATGAAAGACAACAGCAAAACCGGCCAGGCACAGCTCGACGCCATTTTCAATCAGTTCGAGGCGGTAAAAGCGGCAGAGGGCTGTATAATGGTGATCAACAACAATGCTTCCCGAAACAGCCCCTCCTGGTTTGCTGCTGTCTGGGGCGGTATCATGTCGAATTCCACCTGTCAGCTCGGCTGCAACGGTGTTATTACCAACGGCTTTGTACGCGACCAGGCCCAGCTTGATGCCATGGCAAGCGATTTTAACTATCTCATTTTCGGCAAGGGAAATTGTGCCCTGGATGCACGCGGTCATATCCGGATCGATTATTATCAGGACGCCATTCAAATGCCGGGACTCGATTTCGGCTTTAGGAAGAAAAATTTGGTTGCGGTCAATCCCGGTGATCTCATGGTGGCGGATCGCGACGGTACCATCGTGATTCCAAAAGCCATTGCCCGTGAGGTTCTCGAGCTGTCGATTGAACGCTATAAAGCGGAAAAATATATTGTCGGCGGTATTCGTGCTCAAAACCGTCACAACGTCATTCCGTTTATCAAAGAGCACGGTATTCTGTAACTGTTTTTGCGCATGAGAAGGACCGTATAAGATGAAAATTACCGATATTCGTTCAAGGCTCGTGGCGATTCCCATTCAGGCACCGACGCGTCATTCCTATGCCTCGCCGACGCATTATATTCGCAATATCGTTGAACTCTTCACCGATGAGGGTATTGTCGGACTGGGGGAGACGTATAGCATCGTACCGCCGTCGGCCTTTGAAGGATTGAAACCCTTTTTGATCGGTAAAGATCCCTTTAACCTCGAAAAAATACGCATACAAATTTCCCAGCGCGGCTATTTTACCCGGCAGCCGTTGCTGCTGGCGCCGGTGGAGTTTGCCTGTTATGACCTGCAGGGGAAAAAACTGGGCTTGCCGGTTTATGCGCTTTTAGGAGGTAAAGTACGCGACCGCGTACCCATGTCGGCTTATCTCTTCTACCGTTACAATAATGAAAAGGGTGAGGGAGAAGTGACAACACCGAAGGAGATGGTTCGATTTTGCCGCGACCTGGTTAAGCGCCATGGTTTCAAAACGCTCAAGCTCAAAGCCGGCGTTTTCGACCCGGAACATGAATTTGAAACCCTGGTCGCCCTGCGCCGGGCCTTTGGGTCCGGCTATCGTTTGCGCATCGACCCCAATGCCATCTGGTCGCCGGCAACCGCCATTCGCATGGGTATGAAACTGCTGCCCTCTGATTTGGAATATTACGAAGATCCCACCTGGGGCATCAGCGGTCTTGCCAGAGTGCGGGAAAAAGTACCCATCCCTGTTGCCACCAATATGAGCGTTATCGAATTCGAACATCTGGGTCCCGCTGTCGAAAGCAAGGCGATAGACTGCATTCTCAGTGATCCCTGGTACTGGGGCGGATTGTACTATACCAAAGTCCTGGATATGACCGCCAAACATCTGGGTCTGGCGGTAAGTATGCATAGCGGCGTCGAATTCGGCCTCGGTCTCTCCATTATGCTGCACGTCGCGGTGACCATGCCCAACCTGGTTCATGCCATTGATTCGCATTATCACCATTTGACCGGTGATATCATCAAGGGAGCGATGTTGCAGTATGACCGCGGCAGCATGGCGCCGTCCGACTCGCCGGGGTTCGGGGTTGAGCTCGATGAAGATAAAATGAATCGATATGAACATGAATACAAAACCCTTTCCCGGAGCGATTACGGATATCCGCCTGATCCGAAACGACCGCAATGGTATGCCAAGGTGCCGAACTGGTAAAACGAAAACAGCCGATAAGAGGTAAAGATGCGTCTGCAAAATAAAATCGCACTCGTTACCGGCGCCAGCCGCGGAATAGGAGAAGCGCTGGCACTGGGCATGGCGAATGAGGGAGCTGATATCTTTGTGCATTATCATTCCAAACCCGAACTCGCAAAAGCCGTTGCTGAACGGATACGGGCCGCCGGCAGAAAGGCCTGGACCATAAAAGCCGACGTACAGGACCCCCGAGAGATCGAAAAGATGTTTGACGATATCGAACAACAATCGGACCGTCTTGATATCCTCGTAAATAATGCCGGATTCGAGTTTGGTAAACCGCTGTGGGAATTCAGCGCCGAAGAATGGGACTCGATCATCAATGTCAATTTGCGCGGCGCTTTTCTCTGTCTCAAACATGCGGTGCACCGCTTTATGAGAAAACAGCAATACGGCAAAATCATTAATATCTCTTCCATACATGACCAGGTGCCGCGAAAACGATTTGCGCCCTATTGTGTGTCCAAAGCAGGGCTCCTGATGTTGACCAAAGCTGCCGCCCAGGAACTGGCGGAATTTAAAATTCACGTCAATGCCGTTTCTCCGGGCGCGATTTTAACCGATATGAACCGGGAAGCGATTGAAAATATCGGCCCGGATTTCGGACCCCGAAATATTCCCTGGCGCCGCGTCGGCGAGACCGATGAAGTGGTCGGAGCCGTGGTTTATCTGGCTTCTGATGACTCTTCCTACGTCACCGGCACCACGATTTATATCGATGGCGGCTACCGCCTGCACACCATCAGAAAATAAGGGTGCTTAACTGTGGAACGTCATTTTATGGTGATGTTTTGAAAAGCTGTGAAGAAATTGCCGAAGGAATTTTTATCATCCGGACGCCCCTGGACGAGAATTGCCATGTCGCCTCTTATCTCCTGGTCTCCCGAAAACAGGCTGTGATTATCGACACCGGTCTTGAAAAAAGCGGCGCTCAACTCTGCGCGCTTGTTCAAAAGCTCGGTATCGCAGTCAACGACGTTCAGGCGATCATCAACACGCACAGTCATCACGATCATATCGGTTCCAATGCGGAATTGAAACATGTTTTTCAATGTCCGGTAATCGCCCACAAATTTGCGGTTGCCTGGATTGAAAACCATCAACAGCAATTCGATGAATTCCTCGGACACTATGAGGATATCTGTCCGGTTCCTGCCAAAGTCGAACAATCTTTTTTTGAAAATCTCGGACAAGAATCAACAGTCGATCAGGTTTTTGATCAGTTGTTTCTGTATCGCGTCGGCGACCGCCAAATCAATCTCGTACCGACAGCGGGACATAGCAAGGATTCGATCGTTGTCCTCGATACCAGCACAAGTACCGTCATCAGCGGCGATTCTTTGATGGGCAGGGGAGTTGCGGGGGCGCTGCCGCAATACGATGACCTTGCCGCTTATCGCGATACCCTGGTACGCGTCGCCCATCTTTGTCCCGAAAAACTCTTCAGCTCCCATTTTTCGCCTCATTACGGTAACGATGTGGAAGCTTTTATCAACGATTCATTTCAAATGACGCTTTACATCGAAAAGGTAGTGGCGGATATACTGCTGCGCCAAACAGAATATTCTCTGCTGCAATTGGCCCGCGAGGTCTGCGCAGCCATGAATGCCGGGTTCAATATACAAACACTGTATACCATTGAAGCACATGTTAATGAAAAAGAGTACTGGAGATTAAAATGAAAATAGCCATTTTTATTTTACTTTTTGCTGCTGTGGCACTACAAGCCGGCTCTGATGAGTTAAAATCGCAAATTGAGCGGCTTGTCGATAAAGGTGAATTCAGGGCTGCGCAGACCCTTATGCGTCAGGGCATCGCCGGCCGGCCGCGTCTGGATCCGCTTCAGCGGTTGTGGTTGAAATTCGAAATCGAAAGGCTCGACCGCATCCGCAAGGATTTTACAAAAAGCCGAACAGAGGTGGTGCAGGAGATTAAGCGATTTCTTCCGAAAGTGACGGAGAGTGACCTCCTGAGATGGGAGGCGGAAAAATCCCTTGAATATATGGTTATCGACGGTGAAAAAAAGTATTTCCAGTGGGCCGTCAACAATCTTTTCCGCATCAACAGCCGTCTCAAAGCCATCAAAACGGAAAAGCAACCGCCGTCGCCGGCAACCGGCTATGACCGTCTTGCCGATCTTGACGCCATCGTGCGCAGTACGGCGTCAACCGATCAGAAATGGGTGCATCCGGTGAGGCCCACGATTACTTATACCCTGACCGTTCCGGCGAATACTATCCCTGCCGGTGAAATCCTGCGATGCTGGCTGCCCTTTCCCAAAGAGGTTCCGCCGAGACAAACCGATATCGACTTGATCGAAACCCATCCCAAAACCTATATACTGTCGGACTCGCAGGAACCGGTACACCGGAGTATCTATTTTGAACAAATAACCAAAGCCGGCAAAGAGACCGTATTCCGCGTATCTTTTTCATTCACCAGCCATGCCACCCGGACATCGATCGATGCGGATAACGTGTCGCCGGTCGAGTCGACGCCGAAGCTGGAACCGTATCTGCAAGAACGCCCGCCGCACATTGTTTTCACCCCGGAATTGCGCCGGCTTTCGCAGGAGATTGTCGGGGATGAAAAAAATCCGTATCGAATCGCGCAAAAATTGTTTCAGTGGATCGATGATCATATTCCGTGGGCATCGGCGCGCGAGTATTCGACCTTTGAAAACATCAGCGACTATGTCTACAGAAACCGCCATGCCGATTGCGGCATGCAGACGATATTCTTTATCACCCTGTGCCGCCTCAACGGTATACCGGCGCGGTGGCAGTCCGGTTGGTATTTTGAGCCGGGCGACTGGACCATGCACGACTGGGGCGAGATTTATTTTTATCCTTATGGCTGGGTGCCGATGGATGTAACCTATGGCTTGCAAAACGCCAAACGTCCCGAGGTGAAATGGTTCTATCTCAGCGGTATGGATGCGTACCGCTGGATCGTCAACAGCGATTATTCGGAAAAGTTTTATCCGGCAAAGATTCACGAACGCTCTGAAACCATTGATTTTCAACGCGGTGAAGTTGAATGGCGCGGCGGTAATCTCTACTTTGATCAATGGGAGTATGAGTTTAAAGTCGAGCTGGAGCCATAACGCGATCACGGTTTTATAACCGCGAAGGTCGCGAAGAAACGCGAAGAAAACTCGCTCCGCCCTCTGATTCCTGATCCCTAAAGGGATACTATGCATTCAATCTCCTGCTATGATCCGAACGATGAGACAGGCACTGCACTATGCACAGACGGCGAGTGCTGCGCATGTGCAGGCGAGATCACAGGCGAGTATTTCGGCAAGACCCAGATGGAATGCTGCGTGATAGTGAATATGAGCTGCGTCATTTTTATCAATTGTGTTTTATTTGACAAAGGATAAACCGCGAAGGTCTGGGAACGTGAGAACGTGGGAACGTGGGAACGTGGGAACGTGGGAACGTGAGAACGTGAGAACGTAAGAACGTAAGAACGTAAGAACATGATAACACAACTCGTTCCAACGCTCCGCGTTGGAATGCCGTCCGGACGCTCTGCGTCCAGTCAACCGCGAATCGCGAAGAGAAACGTTTTAATACATTGTTTTTATTTTAGTTGTTCGTTTTTCTTCGCGCGCTTCGCTGGCTTGGCGGTTCGTTGTTTTTTTTCCAGACCCTCTAGATATAAAATTTTTAATTTTCACACACTCTCTTTCTGCATTGGAACGAGCAAAATAACAAGAACAGTGAATTTGGCAAGTATAAATTCTTTGTCTCATCTCACTTTAACAGCAACATCTTTCTCATTGCTGTGTTTTTTCCGGCTTTGACGTTATATATATAGGTTCCCGACGGCAATGCGGCCGCGTTGATCTGCAGATGATGTTCTCCGGCTGTCAGTTCGCCTTTAAAAATTTCCGCCACCTTTTCGCCGAGTATATTGTACAATGATAGCTCCACATCGCAGCTTTTCGGCAGCTGCAGGCGAAGGGTGGTTGTCGGATTAAACGGATTGGGATAATTTTGTCCCATCTCGAATCGTAGCGGCAGCTGTTTTTCCGCCGTTACGCCTGTATGCAGAATAAAATCAGAACGGGAACGAGGTTTGATCTGATAACCGTCGTTCGGCGGATTCGTCCGTGTAAACTGACTGGCGATTCCGGTCAGACTAAAATAGCCGGCAGGGGCTTCCCATTCATCGAGATCCGTGTCCTTGTCGATATAAACCTCTGCCGTGTCGCTGCCGTTGGTGACGTGAACCGCACCATTATTGCCCGCTGACGGCCATTGCCGAGCATCCACCAGCGTGACCTGTTGCAGCCGTACAAGCAATCCTTCGGTTTTTTCCTGCAATTCCGTTGGAGTAATGGGTTTTGCAGGCGGAAGCTGCTGTGCCTTGTCGATAACGACCAAACTTCTGACCGCATCCACATGCAGCTCGGTCAGGCCGTTGTATTGATCCAGGGTACCGGAGACGGCAATTCTGTCGCCGCTTTTTAAATCCGCGAGGTCCATTAAATCGATCTGATTGGAAAAGAGGTGAATGCCCGCCGAGTCGTCCTGCAGGAAAAAACTCGTTTTTTGCGGAGAAAAGTTGGGTGAGGTGATAATGCCGGAAAGGGTCACCCTTTTTGCAAAATAATCCGGTCTGAAATCCCCGTTGATATCCTGTTTCGCCACGGCAATGGAAAGAGAGGGAGGATGATAATAGCGGACGGTTGCCGGATCGGTTTCACCGTCGAAGAAGAGTGCGGTGACGGCGTAATAGTAGGTGCTGTCCGGCCAGGGTTGCTGATCAATAAAGCTCATCGAGTCCGGAGGCAGATAATCGATAAAGTTCAGATCATCCGCTGATTCGCCTTTATAAATATTGTATCCCAAAATATCTTCCCTGAAAAAGTCGTGCTGCAGAGCCAATGTTTTTTGCAGGGCATCGCCGGCTTTGTTGTTGGTCGTTGACAGGGATTCGGGCCATATATAGGACCACTCTATTACGGCCTGGTTAGCTCTGGGAAAGGCGGTAATCAGATCCGGTGCTGTGGGCCGGGGATGCAGTTCAAAGTCCACCACCACCACCGAATCCGCACCTACTTTGATCGGAATCGACTGGCTGATAAATTGGGGGTCCCTGGCCACAAGGTGATAAGAACCGATCGGAATTTCGATAAGACCATACTCACCCCGGTCATCGGCAGTAACGATATAATCCGTGCTTTGCAGCAAGATTTCCGCACCCACGATGGCGCTGTCATCGAGCGCACTGGTAACTTTGCCGAGGACAATTCCGGTTGAGGCTATATCGTTGTCAACAAGATCGCTGATGTCATAGGCGCTGATATGATTATTCGGTGCCAGCACCAGTGCCAGATTTAAATTTCTCGCAATCTCAATCGCTCCGGCAATGGAATTGAATTCATTCTCATAGGGTTGCGTTTGCAGCAACGGATGTGCAACGCTGTAATCATCGCTGAGTTCGCTTATGCTGAACGACTCGCCAAGACCGGCAAGAAAACTGATACCGCTGTGGGAGAGAAAAAAGTCGAACGATGAGGGGGAGGGTGTCATAAAGCCGGGTTCGATGCTTGTCAGGGAAGAACCGTGAGTATTGAAAAGTGACAGCGTTGATTGCGGATGAATGCCCCAGAAGGTTTCGGGGTTGAGCGGCAGCAAATCGGACAGGGGGAGTGACAGATTGACGGTTTCTTCGATGTAAAGATCACGGCTCTGATTATAAGCAAGAATGAGCAGTTGTGCTGTTGGCGTATTGCTGCCGATATATAGCCGTACCGCACTGCTGTCGTACAGGGCTTTAAGCGAAGTGCCGAAATGCCGACCGTCCTCATTCGTAGAGGAAAAAACCGCTTGCGGTTCGTTTGACTCATCCTGCCACTTGTATAAAACCAGATCTTGCCCGAGATTACAGGCATATATCTCGCCCGACGGCGTAATAAAAAGCTGATGTAAAACCGAGTCCGGCGCAGAAGGGATGCCGCTGGTATCAAGCAATCCCAGACTGTCACCGCTGCTGGCCTGAAGGATAACCACACGCGGTACCGGTTCGGTTACAAGCAGGAGAAGATGACCGGTCTGCCGATTGTAAGCGATATCCCGCGCTCCGTTATTATTCCGAATAAGCGTCTGACCGGGATCGTCAGCGGAAAGTTGCCAGGCCGGTACCGGAATTTCCTGTGCAACCAGCAAGGTACCCAAAATCAGTAGTATCAGAATTGATCTCATGATTGCCTCCCACATAACAGTTGAAGGGTGGATAAAACGATTATTGTAATATACAAAATATATGACAAATGTGCTGATGAAAATCATGGTTTTCCTGCTTGATATTTAAAAAAAATATAATATATTACTTTTCTTGACGACTAAAACGAAAGAGAGAGACATGACAGGACCTATTTTCAAGATTGCGATTCTTTTTATTACAATTTCCAACCTGCAGCTGGCCGCCCAATCCTATCACGACCACGCTGAACTCGGTAAAAGGATGAAACAGCTCGCATCGAAGCATCCCGATCTGGTAGAGCTGCAAAGCATAGGTGAATCAGCGGCCGGTCGCGAATTGTGGGTCGCCAAAATCAACAGCGGTGACCATCCCAAACCCGCCATTTTGCTCGTGGGAAATGTTGATGGCCGCACTGTTGTCGGCAGCAAGATCTGTCTGGCGTTTATTGAACACCTGGTAAAGGATGATGCAAAAACGACACCGGCATCCCTTCTCAAACAGGTTTCCTGCTATGTGATCCCGTCTATCAATCCCGATGCTGCTGAATCGTTTTTCCAAACCCCTCTTGTCGAATCCGCTTTTAATGCCTGCCCCGTAGACGAGGACAATGACGGACGTGTCGATGAGGACGGCGTCGATGACCTCAACGGCGATGGCATGATCACCCGAATGTGTGTCCGGGATCCCGCCGGCGACTGGATCTTTGACAGTAGTGACTCTGCATCCCTTCGTCCGGCGAAAAAGACGAAAGGCGAAAAAGGTGAATATCTTCTCTACAGCGAGGGACTGGATAACGACAAGGACGGCAATATCAATGAAGACGGAACCGGAGGGGTGAATATCAACAGGAATTTTGCCTTTCGCTATGCACCTTTCAGCACGGGTGCCGGGCCGTATCCGATGAGCGCTGCGGAATCGAAGGCGCTGGCAGCGTTTTGCTTTCAGCATCCCGAGATCGCGCTTGTCTTTTCTTTCAGCCCGAATCACAATATTTTCAAACCCTGGCCGCATGCGGAAAAAGCGCCATCTTCTTCGAAGAAAAGAGAGCGACGCCGGCAAAAACCGATAGAGAAGGTGCCTGAACCGGATCACACCGCCCTGGCTGCCATGGGCGAGATCCTCGGCAAAATGCTGCCGATGACTGGGATACCCGCATCGAAGAGCGGCAACGGAGCACTGAGTGAATGGGCCTACTTTCATTACGGTCGCTGGTCCCTGAGTACACCGGCGTGGTTTGTCCCATCTGTTACCGACAGCAGCAATGAAAAGATAGAGCGCAAGCAAAAACCGCCGTTGACCGAATATCAACGGATCAGCGCATGGCTAAAACAGAACGGTCAACCGCAAGCTGTTTTGAACTGGCAGGAAATAGAACATCCTGATTTTCCCGGCCGTCAGGTTATGATCGGCGGGATTAAACCTTTTGCCGGCATAAATCCACCTGCTGATTCGCTTCCCTCTCTGTTCAAACGCTACATTCCGGTGTTGAGCAGGTTGCCCGATTTTATCAGCAAACTGCATATATATAATGACGGGGTAAAGGCGCTTTATGCCGGGGTTTATCGCGTTAGCGTCAGAGTGGTAAACAACGGTTTTTTACCCACCCATACCGTTCTCGGCAGCCGAATGAAGTGGACCAGAAAGATCAAGCTGGCCCTGGCGCTTTCATCCGGCCAGTCGGTTATCGAGGGCAGACCGTTTTATCTTATCGATCGGATCGATGCCTATGGCTCGAGTCGCGAATTGAGCTGGATTATCAAGAGCGCAAAAGGCAAACGCGTAACATTGACCGCATCAAATCCCATGGTGTTTTCCACATCCCTCGTGCTTGAACTGAAATAGAACTTTAATACAGGATAGAGATAATGAAACACAACCTGATTTTATTTATATTGATTTTCGCTCACATGCTGCCGGCAATGGCCGAATCGCAAAAAAGAACCCCCGCTTCCCTGAAGGCGATGGGGGCACCGAATGCGCCGCAGGTCGAAATTGCCTGGAACCGCTATTATAGTTATGACGAGGTCATGGAAATTGCCGACCGTCTGCAGAAAGCTTTTCCGGAACTCGTTGCAGTAACTTCCATCGGCAAAAGCGTTCAGGGCCGGGATTTGATTCTGTTGACGGTAACAAATCATCAAACCGGCCGGGCGGAGGCCAAGCCCGCAATGTATATCGATGGCAACATCCATTCCAATGAAATTCAGGGAACCGAAGTTTCTCTCTATACAGCCTGGTATCTGGCTGAATCATTTGGAACGGTTGAATGGATTACCGACTTGCTCAACCGCAAAGCATTTTATATCGTCCCTTCGATTAATCCCGATGCCCGCGATTACTTTATTCGCCGGCCCAACTCTCCGCACTCGCCACGTAGTGGTCTTTTACCACGGGATGACGATGGCGACGGCGCAATAGACGAAGACGGCTATGATGATTTGAACGGGGACGGAGAAATCGTACAGATGCGGCGTTTGGATAAAAGGGGTCGGTGGATTGCGGATCCTCAGATACCCAATCTGATGATTCGGGTGGAAGCGGACCAAAAGGGGAAATATGAGTTGCTGGGTTGGGAAGGTATCGACAATGACAATGACGGCCGCATCAATGAAGATGGCCCCGGCTACTATGATCCCAACCGCAACTGGGGCTGGAACTGGCAGCCCGACTATGTACAACGCGGAGCCGACCAATACCCCTTTTCCATTCCCGAAAACCGGGCTGTCGCCGAATTTGTTACAAGTCATATAAACATCGCCGGCGCTCAATCCTATCACAATGCCGGCGGTATGATATTACGAGGGCCGGGAGCCGAGGAGGACGAGGACCTATACAAACGAGAAGATATCGAGATATATGATTTTATCGCGAAACGGGGAGAGGAGATGCTGCCCGGATACCGGTATATGGTGGTGGGCAAAGATATGTATACGGTTTACGGCGGAGAACTGGACTGGTTTTACGGTGCCCGCGGCATATTGACCTTTACCAATGAATTATGGACCTCGGTGGATATGTTCGGACAACAGGATGATGATGCGGGGTGGTTCGGTCGCCGCAGGGATACGCATCGCTTTGACCGGTTGCTGCTTTTCGGAGAGGGGACGGTAGATTGGCAAACCGTTGAACATCCGCAGTATGGAGAGATCGAAATAGGAGGGTTTAGAAAAAGCTGGACGCGGACAGCGCCCTCGTTTTTGCTGGAAGAACTTTGTCACCGCAACATGGCATTTACGCTTTATCATGCCGACCAGATGCCGTTGTTGTCGATAGATACGGTATCGGTTACACCCCTTGAAGGAGGAATCTACCAGATCGACGTGGTTATCGGGAATCAGCGTCTGATTCCGACCCGGACGCAGCAGGATATCGGCAATGGCATTACGCCCCCTGATGTCGTGGCCATCGATGGAGAAGATGTTGATATTATTGCCGGATTTTTTGTAAAGGAACCTCTATATGACGAGGTTGCAGAACAGCTCTATCACCCCGACTCGATCCGGATCGAAACGATTCCGGGAAACGGCAAGGCACAGGTGCGCTGGCTGCTCGCCGCATCCGGTACGGTCAGAATAACCTGTCGTTCCCAAAAGGGCGGCGTGATCAGTGAAAAATATACATTTTAATTCATATCAAGTGGTTCAGCCGGAACGTTTTTTTCCGGCGAGGATCGGCAGGGGGATGGCGAAACGTTTGCCAATAGTGATTTTTGGCAAACGTTTCTAGCTTGTTCCCAGTACAAAATCTTCTTTTTTGATCCCCAGTTTTTTCATTTTGAAACGCAGGTTGGGCTCTGAAACACACAGAGCCTGAGCTGCGCGTGTCTGATTTCCGGCAAACTTTGCCAGAGCTTTTTCGATGAGTTCTTTTTCGAGTTGCGATACCGCCATCCCGAGACTCTGCAGTTCGAGCTTGTTGAACTGCTGCTTGGTATTGAAGAAGGGAAGCGCTTCCGGCAACAGTTGTCCTTCGGGAGAGGCGAGTACAAGCGTTCGCACCACATTTTCCAGCTCTTTAACATTGCCTTGCCAGTCGTATTTGAGCATTTGGTTGAAAATCTCAAAATTTACAGGTGGCAAGGGACGATCGAGTTCACGGCAAATCTGGTTCAGAAAATAATCAAATAGACCCGGAATATCCTGTTTTCTGTCATTCAGACCGGGCAGCTTGACGATTGATCCTGTCAACGTGAGAAAGAGCTCGGAGTCAAATTTGTTTTCTTTGACATGGGTCTGAATTTTAGGAGCAGCGGTGGCGATAATTCTAAAGTCGGTTTCGATCGGTTTTTTGTTTTCAGGATCGGTCAGATAGCTCTTTTGTGCGATGTTGTAGAGTTTTTCCTGGACGCTTTGGTTCATCAGCTCAATGTTTTGGATCACCAGTGTGCCAAAGAGTTTTTCCGACTTTTTTGCTGTCTGATCTTTCAGGGGTTTCCAGATCTCCTGCTCATAGGCGGTGTTGAGACGGGTGGCTTCGGTCAAGATAAAGGCGTCTAAAGCGCGTTTGCTATGCTCAAAAACGATCTTGGCGACCGTCATTTTTTCCGTTCCGGGGTCACCGAGAATCATGACATGTTGATCGCTTTTGCCGATGAGCGGCAGGGATTTCCGAATTTGATTAATTTCGTTCGAATTGCCGATTAACTCGAGCTGGGACAATAAATTTACCCATGGCTCATTCATTTTTCATCCATCCAAATTTTTGTAGAATAACCTCTTTTTTTAGAAAATTAAAATTAAGAATTTGTCCTTTTTCAGCGCGATTGTGAATGATATAGCGATAGACATTCCAGATGATGGCGATTAAAAAGATACTCAGGAGCAGCTTTATGGTCACGAACAGAGATTTTGCCAGTCCCGATATCAGAATAATGGTGATGGCCGTGATGATCTGTAACAGAAACGACTGGCTGTGTACCAGTATTTTGATCTGCTCCATGAGAGAGGAGAGCTGTGTATCGTTCATAATGACCGGCGTATTGAGCGCATATTGCGGATCAAATATAAATTTTTCCCGCAACACATGGGCTTCCGAATGCAGAGCGACCAGCCGCAGAAAGAGTACGGTGTTTAAAAGCAGAATACAAAAGAGAGCAAAATACTGGTCGAGCCCATAGACATCGATTTTTTGAATGGTTGCCATAAAATCGAAAATATCAAAAACAAACCAGATCAGTAAAACGATGACCAGGATGTTCATAAAAGCGCCATTCGGTCTGTCTTTAAAGTAGAGAAAGACAAAATAGGCCAAAAGCGCGAACACGGATATAATATCCAGTTTCAGCGAGTTTCTCAGAATACCGGCGGAAAAGGTTTTTCTGGCAAAGGAATCGATGGAAAGGGCGTTGACGATAAAGTCATATTCAAGGATCAGAATCGCAAGCAAGGTAATGGCAAGAATGATTCCTTTTTTCCATTTCGGCAGCAGATACCGCAAGACGATTTGCAGAACGACGGTGGTGAAGAGCATTCTGCCGATGATCTGGCCGTAAAAAACCATTTTGATATAGAGGGCTTTATCGCCGAACAGCATACCGTCACCACAAAAATAGGTAAAAATAGTTGCAAAAATAAAGAAACAGGTCATAAACAAGAGAACAAAGATATCGTTAAGATACTTTGTCGAGCCGGCAATAGCGAGGGCGATATAGCTCGCCAGGAGATAAAGGGCGAAATTGACCCAACTGAGAAAGTGTAGCGAATAGTGGGGCATAAACGAGAGAATATTAATCGCCACAAGCGATAAAATCCATACCAGCAGGATTCTCTTGATTTTTGTGGTTAAGGACATAAAACCCTTTTCTGAGTCAATGTTGGTTTCGCTCAAGGACAAAAATATTGTATTCCGCTTACCGAATAGACCGGCTGTAACGGATAACCACCGGAAAAGTTAACATGCCCTGATGTGCGGCTATCTTTAACAGGCTTTTATCCTGACCAAAAAGTCTTCAGAGCGCTTACCTTCCCAGTGATGTGTCTGCCGGGCCGGGGAACATGTTGTAAATGGTTCCGAGATCTCTCCCGTTGGGATCGACAAAAACGTCGCTGGAGTCGAGGCCGAATTCCCAAAAGCGCATCTCGTTCCAAAAGTCTCGTGCCTGATCTTCATCGTCATCGTCGTTTTCAGGAAAAAGAAAAAAGCGTTGTAACCCCATTTCCCGTTCAAAACGATCGATGCGTTTTTCTTCTCTTGAGAGAATCGAGTTGGCCCACAGTAAAATCGTTGCCAGTATAGCTATAGCGGTGACTATAGACGTCAAGCGTTTCATGGTGCCTCCTAATAGGTTGGTTGCTATGCTTTGATAATAACATGGTGCTGACATTTGGTTGCTGCCTGAAATATAACACAATTTTACAATTGAGTCAAGAAAAATCGTTAGATATGGCGAAAAAGTTTCAATACTGGCAGGGAGCAGGATCTGTCCTGAAAATATGTGATTGTTTCTTTTTTGGATCAGTATACACCAGCCTGCTTTGCATGGTGCGGCCGGCAGTGATGCACTCATGTTGCCTTTAATGTATTGTTTTTATTTGTTTTGTCTACAACAATACCGTGGTGTGCCGGAAAATTTGTTGTGGCGGCCGCGTTTGCGAATTTGACGAAGAGACTTGCGAATATTTCCAGTTTGTAGCTTTATTCGCTATATCTGGCGAAAAAACGCTATTTTTTTAAAAAAAAGCTTGCTTTTTAATTCTCATTTAATATATTACAGGTAGAGAGAGGATTTAACAAAGTAACGGAATTTGAGTACAGTGGTTTAATGATTTAAGATTGCGGAGATGCAGGTGATTGGTTCTTCAAAATTCAAGTACGCAATTTTCAACCGCTTGCTGGCCCTTCGCACCTGCAGTCCGGGAGCCTCCCGGTTCATCTGTAACCGAACCGATCTCGGCAATCTCTCTCTGTGGGAGCTTTTCCCTGAACTTGTGGGCAATGAAGAAATCATCTACAGACTGTTTCAGGGACAGCAAAAAAATTTTCGATTGGCCGGTCTCTCAAAAATGACGGCCAATCCTGAGGTGGAACGTTATTACAATCTAAAGCTGTTCGCTCTGCGTTGCTCAAAAGGCGAACCGCAGCAGATTATGGTCAGAATCGAAGATATGTCGAAACCGGTAGTGAAAAATCAATGCGGAATCCATAACGATTCCTGATCAATATGGACGGTCGGACGAGGCGCTTTAAGCTTCTTTTGGGATGAAAATGACGGACTAACTATCGGGTGGACTGCTGTGAGTGCCTGTAAAACGCAGAAACGGGTATCGGATGCTCGTCTCGTCCTCGACATTCAAAATTCCGATCACCTGGCTTTTAAGATTTTGTTTCAACGTTACTATTATCGATTGTTCTGTTACATATGGCGCGGTGTCTGGAATGAACAGACGGCCAAAGATCTGGTTCAGGAGCTCTTTTTGCGGGTATGGAAAAACCGCTGCAAGCTCGATCATAAACAGGCGGTTCAGGCTTATCTTTACCGCATGGCACGAAATCTGAAAATCGATCACCTGCGAAAGCACAGAACCTGTAACCGCTATCCACATGAAGAGATGCAGGACCATACCGCTCAATCCGACAGCCACCCGATCTTTTCATGCCAGCTCCAATGCGCTCTTAACGCTATGCCCGATGTGGTGAAAGAGACGTTTTTTATGAACCGTTTCGATGGCCTCAAGTATGCTGAAATCGCTGTCATCCATTCCGTTTCCATTAAAACCATCGAGGCCCGAATGACAAAAGCGTTGAAAATATTAAGAAAAAATCTAAAGTAGCCCTTCTATACTATCTGTCCTCCTTGCTTTACCATAAATCATCACCTGCGTCGGATGGTTGTGCCCGCAACCATCCGACGCTGCCCTCATCAGATCATACGGGTCCCCATACCCACCCGCTCCATCCGTTTTTTATCCCCTTCGCTTTATCTAAAATGATGAAATCACTTGATTTTCCGCCTTTTTTGTTCTATTTTGTTGTGAAACTTTTTGTCGATTCTATGGAAACAAGATAATGAACAGGCTGTTACTCGCTCTATTGGGTGTTTTGCTCGCTTTACAAAGCATCAGCGCCCAACCCTTTCCGGAAAAGCGCGGTGCTGTAAATGATTTTGCCAATGTCATCAGCTCCGCCTATGAACAAAAAATCGAAAAACTGGCTATCGAGGTTTTTGAAAAAACCGGCGTCGCTCTCGTCGTCGTCACCATCGAGTCCATACCGGGTGATGATTTTGAAGGGTACGCTGTACGCCTCTATGAAACCTGGGGTATCGGACGACGGGGGGAGGACAAGGGCGTGCTTTTTCTCAATGTGACCGGCATTCGGAAATTGCGCATCGAAGTTGGTTACGGTATGGAACCCATTCTCACCGATGCCATGGCCGGGGATATTATTCGCAATATACTCACGCCCCATCTGCGCAGAAATGAGTTCGGAGCCGGATTTCTGGCTGCGGTTCAGGCCGTTGCCGCTATTGTTGCGAAAGAGACCGGCGCAACGTTTGAGGGCAATCTGCAGTCCGCTCCGCCTCCGTCTGGTCGCAGCCGTTCTCCGTTTGGCGGATTGTGTACAATTTTCGCTCTTATTTTGATTTTTTCAGTGTTGCGACGCACCGGTCTTTTACCCTGGATTTTGCTCGGTACGCTGTCCGGCGGCGGCCGCGGTTCTTCCGGCGGCTTTGGCGGCGGCTTTGGCGGCGGTGGTTTTGGCGGCGGTTTTGGCGGTTTCGGCGGCGGCATGAGCGGCGGCGGAGGTGCCAGTGGCGGCTATTAACCCGACCCCGGGCGTTCTTCGAACGATCCGGGCTGTGTCAAACCCGTAAATGATTGCAAAATGGCAGTAAAAGAGTAATACCATTTACTTTTTTTATAATTTGGTTATATATTATTTTTAATATGGCTATATCACCACCAGGATCATTGCGATCCTGTCGCTGGAAAAAGGATAGAGGGTCTGTACCTGAATCATCAAGGAGATTTTATGGCTAACGTTCCGCAGAAACCAGAAGATATTTTCGCCGATATAAGCGGCGATTATGAAAATGTGTTCGGCAATGATCTGCTCTCTGTTATCCTCTACGGCAGCGGTGCAAAAGGCGATTACAAACCGAAAAAATCAGATCTCAATTTTTTGATTATCCTGAATGATACCGGAATTCAGCAGCTGGCAAAAAGCTTTGATCTGATTAAAAAATATCGGAAATATCGCGTCGACGTGCCGCTCTTTCTTACGCCCGATTATATCCGCTCTTCGCTCGACAGCTTTCCCATCGAATTTCTTAATATTACCCGGGCTTACAAGGTCGCTTATGGCGAAGATGTTTTTAAGGACATTGAAATTCCGAAAAAATTCCTTCGCCTGCAATGTGAGGAACAGATAAAAGGCAAGTTGCTGCATCTGCGTGAGGCCTTTTTGCGCACCCTGGGAAAGAAACGGGCATTGCGCTCTATGATCAAATCCACCATCCCGGCCTTTTCCTCGATCTTTACCGCCATGCTGGCGCTCAAAGACGTCCCGCCCCCTGCACAGAAGCGCCAGGTGTACAGCAAAACGGCCGAGATTTTTGATCTCGATACACAGGTGTTTGATGCCATCTGGAAGGTGGTTGAAAACAGAGAAAAAATGAACAAAACCGAGTTGATAACTCTGGCACAGCGATATATCCAGGTCATACGACAATGCGCTTTTGCAGTAGATCAGCTATAAGGAGGAATTTATGAAAAAATCAGGATGTTTGGGCCTTTCGGGGCTGGCTGTTTTTGGCATCATCGTCGTTGTTTTGATCGTTATTCTGGCATTCTCTCTCATCGGTGCCTATAACAAGCTCGTTCGGTTGGAAGAAGATGTCGATACCGCCTGGGCTCAGGTCGAAAATGTTTTACAGCGGCGAATGGATTTGATCCCGAATCTGGTTGAAACGGTCAAGGGATATGCCAGATTTGAACGCGAGACTCTTGAAGCCGTCATTCAGGCACGTGCCAGTGCCACCCAAACACAGGTTGATGCCGGTAATCTGACGGAAAATCCACAGCAATTACAACAGTTCATGCAAGCTCAAAACGGACTCTCCGGCGCCCTCTCCCGCCTGATGGTGGTGGTGGAACGCTATCCGGAGTTGAAAGCCAATGAGAATTTTATTCGTTTGCAGGATGAGCTGGCGGGGACCGAAAACCGAATTGCTGTTGAACGGCGCCGCTTCAACGAAGCGACCCGTCAGTTTAACCGTACCGTCCGTACTTTTCCCACCAATCTCATGGCCTCGATTTTGGGGTTTGAGAGAAAACCCTATTTTGAAGCACCTGAAGAAGCTGAACAGGCTCCTCAGGTCGATTTTGGCAATATGTGATCCTGAATTCCGGGGGCAGGGAGTGAATTGAAAGCTTGATCATGCCGGCTTTTTTTTTGCTCCACCCTCTCGGCTTTACAGAAATATCTGGCGACAGATAAAGAGTGCTGCCAGAACCCCTGCCAGGTCCGCAATCAATCCCGCGGGAATCGCATAGCGAATGTTTTTGACCTGAACCGCGCCAAAATATACCGCAATGACATAAAATGTCGTTTCGGTGCAGCCGTATAACGTGGAAGCGAGATTTCCGATAAAGGAATCGGGGCCGTGCGTCTTGAGCAGCTCTGTTATAATGCCCAACGCACCGCTTCCGGAAAGCGGACGCATGATGGCTGCAGGAAGAATTTCCGCCGGCATTCCGATCAGCTCGGTCAACGGAGAAACGAGCATGACAAAGAGTTCCATCGCGCCCGAGGCGCGAAACATACCAATAGCAACCAGAATGGCAACCAGAAACGGGATGATGCGGACCGCTACCTGGAATCCCTCCTTGGCGCCATCGACGAAAACTTCATATATTTTCACTTTTTTGATTATTCCGATCAGGGGAATGAGAAAGAGCAGAACCGGAATAGCCCAGATACTGACGGCATTGATCGCCTGCCGGAAAAAGGCACCGGGAAAATAGGTGGCGATGAATTGGAAAACGTTCAAACGGATCAGAACGAACAGGAGCAGTGCGAAAATCGCTGCATAGATACCGGCGCGCAACAGAAAGCTATAGTCCCGCTTTTCATCCTCCGCAATACCTGCCGGCTGCCGCTTTCTTGAAAACGCTTGAATAAGCTTGACCACGGTGATGGCGGTAATCGTCGCTGTTACCGAAGAAAAAATTGTGGTGCCGATAATGGCAGTGGGTTGCCCTGATCCCAGACCGGTGCGAACGGCGATAATGGTCATCGGGATCAGGGTGATGCTTGCTGTATTGAGCGCCAGAAACATAATCATGGCATCTGTGGCGGTATCCTTTTTTTCATTGAGCGTTTGCAGATGCTCCATGGCCTTGATTCCCATGGGAGTGGCGGCGTTCCCCAGCCCCAGCCAGTTGGCGGATAAATTCAAAACAATGGCGCCGATGGCGGGGTGGTCTTTGGGGATGGAGGGAAAGAGAAAGTTGCTCACCGGACGGATCGCTCTCGCCAGCAGTTTAATCAAACCGGCATCTTCGGCGATCTTCATAATGCCGAGCCATAGCGTCATGATACCGATCAGGCTCAGAGCTATCTCTACTGCAGATGATGCGGTATCAAACGCGGCTTCCGTTACTTCTTTAATCTGTCCGCTTATCGCTCCGATAATCACGGCCACAAGTACGAGAAAGAGCCAAACATAGTTCATCATAGCTGGGCGTATCCTCTGGTTTGATGATATCAAAAACAGGGTTGATTATTCGTCTTCAGGTAACCGTTCATTTAACATGCAATATAAAATAGGTAGACCCACATTACAAGTATTTTTTTGTTTTATCTCCCTTTTTGCCGTCCTGCCGGTATTTTTTACCCAATCCGGCTTTTTCTTGGCTCAATAAAATACTTGGTTATTTCATTTTGAGTTTGTAAGTTATAAAAATGTAGTTCACAACCCCAAAACCCACTTTATACAACAAGGAGGTGAAAATATGAAAACTCGCGTTGATCCTGATCTCTGTACAGGATGTGAATTGTGTGTTGACACCGTTCCTGATATCTATGAGATGAATGACGATATTGCCGTGGTTAAGGTCGACGTTGTCCCTGAGGATCTCGAAGAAGATGTTCGCGAAGCAGCGGAAAGCTGTCCCGCAGAAGCGATCATTGTTGAGGAGTAAACACACTCTGAATAAAAACGATAAAATGGTTGATTGTTAAATCAACCATTTTTTTTTGATATCATTTGAATCGGTACAATTCATTTCATCATACCTCTTTTCTAAAAAAAGAACCGCTACACACAACGCCCCCTCCGGTTGTTCTATCATATAAATAATTATAAAACATATACATAAGATTTTATTTTCCCGCGGATCAACTTTTTCTAAAAAAGTTGAAAATATATTTGACAATACCGTGACGCTTTTTTATATTAAAGAAATTGAACCGGTTTAAATTTATAAAGGGATTTTAACATGAAGAATCTTCTTTTTTGTATACTGTTGCCTCTGTTTTTGATCGGCTGCGGCTCCGAGAGCGACACAGTCAATTTAAAAATGGGGCATGGTCTCGATACCAGCCATCCTGTGCATAAAGCAATGTTATTTATGGCCGACAAGGCGGCTGAAAAATCAAACGGAAAAATGACGATCGATGTTTATCCAAGTGAACAGCTCGGCAATGAAAAAGAAATGCTCGAACAGCTGCAGATGGGCAGCGTTGCCATGACCAAGGTCTCCAGTTCCGTATTGGAAAGCTTTGTCGATGAAATGCGCGTTTTTGCCTTGCCGTATCTCTTTCGCGATGATGAACATAAATGGCAGGTGTTCAATGGTCCTATCGGACAACAATTGCTCGATACCGGAAAAAGCAAGGGACTAAAAGGACTCGTTTATTATGATGCCGGCGCCAGAAGTTTTTATACCGTCGACAAACCGATTCAACATCCCGATGATCTGAAAGGGCTCAAAATCCGCACCCAGCAAAGCCCGATGGCTATGAAGCTGATCCAAACTCTGGGCGGCTCGGCAACCCCGATTTCCTGGGGCGAGCTTTACACTTCCCTGCAACAGGGCGTTGTCGATGGTGCGGAAAACAATCCACCCAGCCTTTATACCGCCCGGCATTACGAAGTCTGCAAACATTACAGTCTCGATAAACATACCATGGTCCCCGATGTCGTCGTCATCAGCACAGTTGTATGGAAAAAACTAAAGCCGGAATTGCAGCAGATTCTTATCCAGTCCGCAAAAGCGTCTGTCCCTTATCAAATCGAGCTCTGGAACGCCTTTGTCGATGAATGCATGCGTAAAATGAAAGAACAGGGCTTGCAGGTATATCAGCCCGACAAGGCCCTGTTCAAGCAACGCGCCCTGGCCCTGTGGCAGGAGTTTGAAGGAACCAAAATCGGTGAGCTGGCTCAACAAATTCAAGAGGTAAATCCGTAATGCTGACTGTGAAAAAAGCACTGGATAAAAGCCTTGAAGCGCTGACGGCCCTGACCATGGGTCTGTTGGTCATCGATGTGACCTGGCAGGTCATTACCCGATTCATTCTCAATAATCCCAGTTCATGGACGGAAGAACTGGCCATTTTCCTCACCATCTGGGTGGGCCTGCTGGGTTCTGCGGTCGCCTTGCGGCGAAAAGCACATCTGGGTATTGATTTTTTTGTACAAAAGTTTCCGGTGAAAATCCGTCATTACAGTGAAATTTTTATCTATATCTGTACGGCCGCCTTTGCTATTGCCGTGCTTTTCCTCGGCGGCCTCAGAGTGGTTACCCTGACCCTGATGCAGGATCAGATAACCCCGGCGCTCGGTATTAAGATGGGATATGTCTATCTGGCTCTGCCGATTTCGGGATTTTTTATTGGTCTTTACAGCATCGAATTTCTTGTTGCAAGCCTGAAAGAATTTTCTGCACTGCGGCGCGCCGGCTCCGGGGCGCCGTAGCCGTTTTTCTGTCATTTATTCACTCAAAATCCAGGGATTAAAGGTTATGGATTGGCCGCTTATCGTTCTATTGGCGAGTTTTCTGCTCTTTTTGATTCTGAATGTACCGATTTCATTTGCAATCGGTCTTTCCACATTGTTGACCATTCTGACCATCGGCGGTCTGCCGGCATTACAGATCGTGGCTCACAAAATCGCTACCGGTATCGATAGTTTTGCCCTGCTGGCGATACCCTTTTTTATACTTGCCGGTCTCTTTATGGGGCGGGGTGGAATTGCCCGGCGCCTTATCGATTTTGCCAATGTACTGGTGGGCCGTTTTCCCGGAGGCCTGTCTTATGTCAATATTATCACCTGCATGCTGTTTGGTGCTATCTCCGGTTCGGCTGTTGCCGCGGTGTCAAGTGTAGGTGGTTTCATGATTCCGTTGATGAATAAAGAGGGATATGACCGTGATTTCAACGCCGCCGTCAGCATTACCGCTGCCACCACCGGTCTTCTCATTCCGCCCAGCAATGTCATGATCGTCTACTCACTTGCCACCGGAGGCGCGGTTTCTATTGCCGCCATTTTTCTCGCCGGTTTTTTGCCCGGTATTTTAATGGGACTCGGTTTGATGGTGGTCAGCGGTGTTATATCGATTCGAAGAAATTATGGCAAAGGGGTAAAGTTTGAATTCCGCGATGCTTTTTTCAAGTTTTTTGCCGCCCTGCCGCCGCTTTTTCTGGTGATTCTGGTTCTGGGTGGAATTTTACTGGGATTCTTTACCGCCACCGAAGCCTCTGCTATTGCGGTGGTCTATGCGTTCTTTCTCTCCGTATTCGTCTACAGAGAAGTCAAGTTTAAGCATATCCCCACGATTCTCCTGCAGTGCGGTATCACCACTGCAGTGGTCATGCTTTTGATCGGGACGTCAATGGCCATGTCCTGGGTACTGGCTTATGAAAATATTCCGCAAAATATCAGCACGGCTCTGCTCGGTATTACCGACAATCCAATTATCATTTTGCTGATTATTAACATGATTTTACTTTTCGTCGGCACTTTTATGGATATGACACCTGCTGTGCTTATTTTTACACCCATATTTTTGCCCATCGTCACCGGTTTGGGTATGCATCCGATCCACTTTGGAATCGTTATGATTATGAACCTCTGTATCGGTATTTGTACACCACCGGTTGGGTCGTGTTTATTCGTTGGCTGCGGCATCGCCAATACCACCATAACCAAAGTGATCAGACCTCTGATGCCCTTTTTTATTTCCATGATCATCGTTTTGCTGATCACCACCTATGTACCCTGGTTGTCGCTGGTTATTCCCAAATTATTCGGTTTTTAAACTTAACAGGCCTTCATTTATGTCATTGACGATTTCAGATATTGCAAAACTTGCCGGGGTTTCCCGCGCCACGGTTTCCGGTGTGCTCAACAACAGTCCGACCGTGAGTGAGCGAACCAAGACCAGAGTCCTGGCAATTATCGAAAAACACAATTACCGCCCCAACGCCATTGCCCGCGCTTTGGCCCTCAAGCAGACCGGCGTCATCGGCCTGTTGGTCAAGGATATCTCGAATCCTTTATATAGTCAAATCGCCATGGGCGTCGAGGAACTGTGCGTCGATAACAATTACAGCGTCATCATGGGAAACACCAATACCCTGCCTGAACGTGAACTGTCAAAAATCAATTTGTTGAAACGGCGCCAGGTCGATGGTCTGATTCTGCTGCCGGTGCAAAAGGGGGTTGATCTGGGACATTTATGGGAATTGCACAAGGAAAACTATCCCTTTGTCCTTCTCGCCGAGGTTCCCGGTATTCAGGCCGACCTGGTACGCGCTGACGACGAAAAAGGTGCCTTTGAAGCGGTAGACCACCTGATTAATCTGGGGCGCCGCCGAATCGGTTATATTTGCGGCCCCGAGACCGCCATGGCCAGCGATCGCCGACTGGAAGGCTATCGCCGTGCGCTTATCGAAAATAATCTGGTTCCCGGAAAAGACCTCGTCATCCCCTGTGGCTGGAGACTTGAACACGGCTATGAGGCCGGCCTTCGGCTGAGAGAAAGCGACAACCCCATACCGGATGCCCTGTTTTGTTATAACGACTCGGTCGCTCTCGGACTGATTCGCGCCCTGACGGAAGGACAAATTGATGTTCCCGATGATGTCGCCGTGGTCGGGTTTGACGATGCCCCGACATCCGGATTTTTGGAAACCGCCCTGACCACGGTCGCGCAGCCGGCACACCTTATTGGTTACCGCGCCGCACAGGTTTTGCTCGATCGCATCCATGCAAAAAACAATTCATCTCCTTTTCAATCTATTTTTCTTGAAACGCATCTGGTGGTTCGGGAGAGTTGCGGTGCGAATAGAAAAGGCACTGTAAGCCACCAATTAAACCCAAAACCCGATCACGACTTGATCAAAACCAACAGGGAGGACCAGTTTTGAACGATTTACAAACTCTTTTTAGCCTTGAAAATAAAGTTGCAGCTGTACTCGGTGGAGGTGGTGTTCTGGCCGGTGCCATGGCTGAAGGTCTGGCCAAAGCAGGGGCCGACGTGGCGATTCTCGATCTGAATCTCGATAGCGCCGAACAACGTTCCGAGTCGATAAAAAAAGCGGGACGCCGTTCGCTTGCCATTCAGATCGATGCCACATCGAAACAGGATATTATCGATGCCGAGAAAAAAATTCGCCGGGAGCTGGGCATCGTATCGATTCTTGTCAATGCTCCGGGTATCAATTCCAGTACGCCGTTTTTTGAACTGAGCGAGGAGGAGTGGCATAAAATTCTGGATGTGAACCTCAAAAGCATTATGCTCTCCTGCCAGATTTTTGCTCAGGTTATGATCGATAATCGCCTTCCAGGCAGCATCATTAATATTTCATCCGCCTCATCCGGTCCGCCGCTTTCGCGCGTCTTTACGTATGGAATATCCAAAGCCGGCATCAACAACCTGACCCAGTTCCTGGCGCGGGAATGGGCTGAACATAACGTACGCGTGAATGCTCTGGCACCGGGGTTCTTTCCGGCAGAGCAAAACCGCAAGGTGTTGACCCCGGATCGGATTAAAAGCATTATGGGACACACCCCGGTGAACCGCTTTGGAGAACCGGAAGAATTGATCGGTTCAACGATATGGCTGGCATCCGAGCGGGCATCATCATTCGTAACCGGTGCGATTATTCGCGTCGACGGCGGCTTTACCGCGATGACCATATAAATGGATATACAGATCAGTACAGTATTAAAATCTGTTGTAAATAAAATTCAAGGAGAACATTATGGCTCAATATGATATCGGACTAATCGGTCTTGCTGTTATGGGTGAAAATCTTGTGCTTAACATGGAAAGCAAGGGATTTTCAGTGGCTGTATTTAATCGTACGGTTTCTAAAGTGGACAGGTTTATCGAGCAGCGCGCACAGGAGAAAAACATCAAAGGGTGTCACAGCATTGAAGAGCTGATTTCCAGCCTGAAAAAACCGCGCAAAATAATTCTCATGGTCAAGGCCGGTAAACCGGTGGATGACTTTATTGAATTATTGCTCCCCCATATCGACAAAGGGGATATTATCATTGATGGCGGCAACAGTTATTTTCCCGATACGATACGGCGCACAAAATATCTCGAAGATCAGGGCTTTCTCTATGTCGGCACCGGTGTTTCCGGTGGTGAAGAAGGGGCGCTCAAGGGACCGTCG
>WJMF01000058.1 GCA_014728085.1 Candidatus Zhuqueibacterota bacterium | reverse complement strand
GCGATATAAATGTCCGGACCAATATAAAAAAGTCGGTCTTTATTTCAAAGTTATTGATGATACAGAACTGAACGAAGAAGAGCGAGAGATAAGGGATAGAAAGCTGATTATCAAGCGGTATTGATTCTAATCAGCTCCGGATTTTGATGATCTCCATACCGATGCGTGCAAATGGTGCGGGGAATATAGGCCGAAAGCAATGAAATCAGCATTGCAGAGTTGATACCGTTCGATTTTTTTATGTTTTACAAGGCGATAATCCCGCTGCCGGCAACCGGGTAACAGGTTAAAATTTCCGGTTCCAGTCCCGCCGGCTCGTAATAAGAACGTATGAGTTCTGCTTCCATTAACGGATAGGCGTCTTTTTTGACCAGGGCCATAATGCATCCTCCGAGCCCTGCCCCCGCCATTTGTACACCCGCAACGCCGTTGATATTTTTACAAATATCAACCATCTCGTCCAACTGTTCTATACTGCATCCATAGCTGCCGGACAGGGTTACGAGATTTGTATGTCCCGGCTCTGCTTTATATCTGTTGAGTTTATTTATATAAGCATCCGAATAGCTGATATGGTAGGGTGTCATGTTGCCATCCGTACGCATTCGGCTGATCCGGTCTCCGTCGTGAGAAATATTCATCCATCGGCCAAAGTTTTTAATATGACCATCCCGGAGCAGTTCTGTACAGGTACGACTTCTTTCACATTCGCTTAATCCAAACAAGACGACAGAACGAACCGGATAATTCGAAATCGTGTTGGCGTGCGATTGCAGATACTGTTTGATACGGTCTTCCAGATTATCCCTTAGAAATTGCCTGCTGGCTTTGAGCGGTAATTTTTTAATCATGTTTAGCAATTTTTCGGTCGATATGCCGAGATGAGCTGTATTGATGTCTCTGAGGTGTTCTATTTTAAAGGCATACTGGGGACAGGTTTTTTTTATCCATTCTCTGCCGATATGATAGCAGGCGATTCTTTGGTTGAATATATCGCGCGCATCCTCTGTTTTTCGTGCCATTTTGAATGAATTACAAACCGCAATGACATGATCTTCCGGAAAAGCAACTCTATCGGTAACGCGAAAAGGGAAAAAACCGACCTGAACGACCGAGCCTTTCTGGGCAAATTTCATAGCCGCATGATCACCAGCCCCGCCACGGGTGCCGACATACCACTCACTCTCTCCACACAGTTCGACGAATTGTTGGGGCTCGACCGGCAATTGGTTCAGATGCAACAGTCCCTCTGCAATTGCCACCAGGAGAGCTGAGGAGGAACTCAGGCCCGCTGCCATGGGTATGTTACCGGCTACAACGATGTTGGCACCTTTGAGGCGTTTGTTTGAAAAATAGGCCTGAAAACGACCATAGGCTGCGCGAATGTAGTTCGACCAGTGGCCGGGCATGTTTTCCAGATGAGCGGCAACGGCCGGGCTGTCAACAAAATCGATCCATCTGTTTTGCGAGAACCCTTTTATGATTTCATCAATTGAAAAGCACTGATCGGGAAAAGCCGACGGGAAGAGGTGATGTAAGTGTATCTGGCGATCGGACCGGTTTCCCATGACGGCAAAAACTTCACGATCAATGGCGATCATATTTCCATAACCGCCCTGATGGTCGATATGGCGCCCCATGATATTTACCCTGCCGGGTGAGCGGCTAATGACAACCTCGGTGTTACCAAAGTCTTTGATATATTTTTGCAGCAGAGAGATTATGAGCGAGCGTTTTTCATTGATATCGAGATAACGCTCATCATAAGTGTTTTTTAAATACAGCGTGGATTCACGGCTGCTTTTTTCAAAGATTTTCAACCAGTTATCTGCTATTTTGAGACTTTGGACTTTGTGGGGAACTTTGATCTCTTTTTTATCATCCAGAATTGTTTTAATCCGGTCAAGTTCTTCCGGTGTATTGAATGCCATTACCTGGTGGGGGTGATCGATGGGGATCGTAATAATCCGGGCATTGGTATCGCTCAGGTGATAAACGATATCCGTAAGGTATTCCTCTTTCTGGGCATTGTTCGAATAAATTTTTTCAACAGCTTTATAGAGAGCAGGCGCTTTGAAAAGGTAAACCGACAGGTTTGCCCATTCGCTTTGATCCAGCTGCTCAGCGGAGTATGACAGATTGTTGACATGGAGTCTGTTATCAAAGCCGGGAAAGTGTTTTTCCAGTATGTCTGAGGTTGTTTTTTCCCCTTTTCGAACGGCATCCCAAAGTGGGCCGAGGGCCAGGCTTGCTTTTTTTTCCACTTTGAAATATTGAAATGCCGTCTGCTGAAGACGTTCTGCACTGACCGGCGCATTCGCCGTTAGTCCTTTAAGCTTTTGGATCAGCTTGAATCTGGAGATATCAAATACTTCAACGATTGCTTCAGGTTCGCCGTTTTCACCGTACATGATACGACCGGAACCGGTGAAATGTTTTTTTCTGCCGACAATAAATGCAAGATCGGCCCGGGTCTGGTTAAATGTATGGACGAGTCTGGCCAGGGCACCGGTATCGATGACTTTATCGCCGGCGACGACCAGGACATTGCCATTATAATTGAGATTTTTCAGCATTCGGGCGGCAACTTTGGCAGCATTGCCTGTACCGCGTTGCTCAGGCTGATGACAAAACAGAATATGGCCCCCTGAAAGTGAAGCAGCCTGCATAACCTGTTCAATCATTTGTCCAACAACGATAAAATGGGTCTTGATTCCACACTGCGTATAGGTTTTGATCGATCGTTCTACAACTGTCTGATCTTCGATCGTGTGGCAGACCTTGTGAAGCAAAGGAGAACGCATGCGGGTGCCTTTTCCGGCCGCAAGTATTACCGAAACGATTTCGTTTTTCATGAGCCTTGTCTTTTTTGTTTAACGCTTTTAGATGATCCCGGCGGTTTTTTTTGCTCAATTTGTTTGAATAGAGAACTTATAATAATAGTTTGAAAATCAATTTGCAAGTAGTGTTTGCACGGGAAGAATAAAAAGTTTATATTTACAACGCTATTAACAAGCGCAATAAACGAGGCTGGAAAGATGGGCCTGCAATCCTATTTCGAATCATTTCGCTGCAATATTATCGGTGTTGACCAAATCTTTGAAAGCGCTTATGGTGAGCGATCAATCATTTATCTGGATTGGACAGCCAGCGGCAGACTTTATGGAGCTATTGAGGATAAAATCAAAAACACCTTTGGTCCTTTTGTCGGGAACACCCATTCTGAGGCCAGCGTGACCGGTACCCTGATGACCCATGCCTATCATCAGGCGCAAAAGTTGATCAAGCAGCACCTTTGTACCGGTCCGGATGATGTTCTCTTGCACGCCGGATTTGGCATGACAGCTGCGGTGAACAAGCTACAGCGGATCCTGGGCTTAAAAATTCCTGAACAATTATCCTCTATGGTTAGGCTGCCCCGTAAAGAAAGGCCTGTGGTTTTTATAACCCACATGGAACACCATTCCAATCAAACCTCATGGCTGGAAACGCTGGCTGATGTGGTCGTTCTGCATCCGACGTTTGAGGGGCTGGTTGATCTTAATTCACTTGAAGAGCATTTAAAGCGATATCGTCACCGGCCCTTAAAGATCGGGGCTTTTACGGCGTGTTCTAATGTTACGGGGATATGTACGCCTTACCATCAGATGGCAAAGCTCATGCATGAATACGACGGTTATTGTTTCGTCGATTTTGCGGCGTCCGCCCCTTATGTCGATATCTGTATGCGCCCATCCGACGAGTCCGAAAAGCTGGATGCAATCTTTTTTTCTCCGCATAAATTTTTGGGCGGCCCGGGATCTTCCGGTGTCCTGATATTTGACAAAGCCCTGTATAAAAACAGGATTCCGGACCAGCCCGGTGGTGGAACGGTGGATTGGACGGATCCCTGGGGGCATCATAGATTCAGCAACAATATTGAGGTGCGCGAAGACGGCGGAACGCCTGGAATTTTACAGTCCATTCGCGCAGCGCTGGCGATGCAGCTTAAAGGGGAGATGGGTGTTGAAAAAATGCTTGCCCGAGAAGAAGAGCTGAAAACCCTATTGTTTCGCGAATTGCGGCGTATTCCCAATCTCATTGTTCTTGCCGATCACATTGAAAATCGCCTGGGAATTTTTTCTTTTTATTTAAAGGATATTCATTATAATCTGGTCGTCAAATTGCTCAATGACCGGTTTGGCATACAAACCAGAGGGGGGTGTTTGTGTGCCGGCACCTACGGACATTACCTCTTGCACGTCGATCAGCAGCAATCCCGGCAAATCACTTCCAGAATTGATCAGGGTGATTTGTCGGCCAAACCCGGCTGGATTCGACTGTCCGTTCATCCCACCACATCTGATAAAGAAATCGATATCTTTGTCGATGCGATAAAACAAATTTCCAAACACGCCGGCAAGTGGCAAGCGGAATATAATTACTCTTCTTCGAAAAATGAATTTTATCATCGTTGTCACAGGGGCGTGGATATTAAAGATTGGTTCAGATTGGATAACAATGGGTCATAGAACAGGCAAGCAGCGACTTTCGGATTTTTGAGCGATAAATGGTGTGAGAATCGATCGTGGTAAAAAGCGTTAGGTATCGTTTTCTATTTTTTGTTGTAATTTTCGCCACTCCTTTTCAAGGTCAGGGGATTGCGGCGGTGCCATTCTGGATTTTTGCCAAATTTGATGCAGCTGTTCGTAGAGGTGCCGGTTTTCTGGGCTCGCATTGTACCAGGTTTTGAACGCGCGATTTTCCTCGTCGTCAAGTTCGCCGGAGAATTTTTTGATAATCAGATTAAAATCGCCCATCACAGCTCCTCATTATACTATCGCATGATTAAATCTAGCCATTTATCAGTAAAAATCCTATAACATTTATAATATCGAGTTTATTTCAATTTCTGTTTGTAACGGTTTTAGGCGCCATGGCATTGACAAAGGGTTGAGAAATATGTATAATGGATAGAATACTGATTTTTGTTGAGAAATACTGATATTTTTGCGATATTGATGATACAAAAAGGATTGGAAGATGAGTAAATACGTTCAACAGTCTCTTTCTTTCGAGTCTTCGGAAGGGGAATCAAATCTGCAGCACTTGAGATTAAATCGTCCATTGGTGTTTTTTGATCTTGAAACCACGGGCCTGGATTTTGAGAGGGATCGCATTGTTCAATTTGCTTTTTTAAAAATCACACCGAATCAATCCAGGCACGAGTGGACCGGTTTGGTCAATCCGGGTATTTCGATTCCGCGGGAGGCTTCCGAGGTTCATCATATCAATGATGATATGGTTAAGGACAAGCCCATGTTTTGTGATTATGCGGAAAAGATTATTGAATTTCTGGCGGATTGTGATTTAGCCGGCTTTAATATTGTCCGCTTTGATATACCTTTTCTGCAGACAGAATTAAAGCGATGTGGTTATGCTTATCAGACGGAACGATTAAGAATTGTAGATGTCAAGATCATCTATCATAAAAAAGAACCGCGGGATTTGGCTGCGGCTTTTCGATTTTATTGTCAAAAGGAACATCTGGATGCGCATGATGCACTGGGGGATGTCAAGGCGACACTTGATGTTTTTGCTTCCCAGACCAGGCGATATACCGATTTACAATCAATAGAAAAAACATCAGAGTTTTGCAAGGTTGTTGATTCGAGATGGCTGACACCGGACAAAAAATTTTATTGGCGTAATGGTTTGGCCATCATGTCATTCGGTAAACATCGCGGCAAGGAGCTGGAATGGGTTGCGCTTCATCAGCGGGATTATCTGGAATGGCTTCGTGAGCGTGATATTTCGCAGGAGGCAAAGGAGATCATCGATTCTGCTCTGCAAGGTGTTTTCCCAAAAAAGGAAAAACGCTCTCAAGGTGAGGCAGAACCCTAAAACAGACTTAATTGTAGTTTTTTTACGAAAACCCACAACAATGTAACATCTCAATTTTCTTGCTGTCGTTTTCTCGCCATCCCCTTTTATTGTCCGGCCTTTTTGGCAAGCAATTCATTTAAAAACAACTATTGGCTTGAGCTTTTTTGTCGGGTGTAGCCTGCATTGACGAGTCGTTATTGACAATCAATATCACACATATTTGTAATACTTTAAATTTTTTCTACATAAATGTAATAAAATATCCGTTTTTGGTTTTTCCGTCCTGTTTTCGTTGGTTTTGCTTCTATTAGAAACAACGGGTTAGCTTGTGCTGTTTTTTTATTTTCGGCATGGGGTTTGCAAAACAGCTTTCCATTATTTTGACCAAGAAGGGTTAATCCACAAGACTAAAAATCATGGAGGTGTTATGACACCGAAAGAATTTTTTGAGTTTGCAAAGAGCCACGGTGCGGAGATGGTAGATTTAAAATTTACGGATCTGCTGGGGACCTGGCAGCATTGTAGCTTTCCGGTGGAGGTCTGGGATGAGGATACCTTTGTTGAGGGTGTCGGATTCGACGGTTCTTCCATTCGTGGTTGGCAGGGTATACACATGTCCGATATGCTTGCTGTTCCTGATCCCTCGACGACCGTCATTGATCCGTTTTTTAAGGAGCCGACCCTGAGCGTTATCGCCAATATCGTCGACCCGGTGTCGAAGGAACCGTATAGCCGTGACCCTCGTCATATTGCTAAAAAGGGTATCGATTATATGAAACAGCTCGGCATTGCCACAGAGTGTTTAATCGGTCCTGAACCTGAATTTTTTATTTTTGATGAGGTTCGTTTCGACCAGACCACCAATATGGGGTTTTACCAAATCGATTCTGTAGAAGGAGCCTGGAATACCAACAGAATCGAAGAGCCCAATCTGGGTTACAAGCCCGGCTATAAGGGCGGCTATTTCCCTGTGAGTCCCACCGATACATATCACGATCTTCGCAGTGAAATGTCCAGGGAAATGAAAAAGGTGGGCATTGTGGTGGAGGCACACCATCACGAGGTTGGTACAGGTGGCCAGGCTGAAATCGATATGAAATATGATAATTTGCTGAAAATGGCGGATCACTTTATGTGGTACAAATATATCGTCAAAAATGTGGCCAAGCGGGCCGGAAAGACCGTTACGTTTATGCCCAAACCCATTTTTGAGGATAACGGCAGTGGTATGCACACTCATTTTTCATTATGGAAAGACGGGCAGCCACTATTCGCCGGTGAAAAGTATGCCGGGTTGAGCCAGCTGGCGCTTTACAGTATTGGTGGGTTGCTAAAGCACGCTCCTGCTATACTTGCGTTTGCGGCTCCCACAATCAATTCGTATCGCAGGTTGGTTCCCGGTTTTGAGGCGCCGGTAAATCTGGTCATGTCTGCACGCAACCGTTCAGCCGCTGTGCGCATACCCATGTATCATTCCAATCCCAAAGCCAAGCGGTTTGAATTCAGATGTCCGGACCCCAGCGGCAACGCCTATTTGACCTGGACGGCGATGTTGATGGCTGTTCTTGACGGTATTGAAAACAAGATCGACCCGGGAGATCCTCTGGATCGCGATATTTATGATATGACGGTAACGGAATTGGCAAAATACCCCAAGGTGCCGGAATCGCTTGAAAAAGCCCTGGATGCCCTTGAAGAGGATCATGAATTCCTGATCAAAGGCGGCGTTATCACGGAAGATGTGATCAAAACCTGGATTGACTATAAGCGGAAAAACGAGGTCAAAGAGATTATGCTGAGGCCCCATCCGTATGAATTTTTTCTCTATTATGACAATTGATTGGCAGGCAGGCAATGCCGAAGGGCTAAATTATGTATGAACCAAGCCTTGCAGTGATTGGCTGCAAGGCTTATTTTATGCCAAGAAAACGGTCTCGTCCCTGCGCCAGGGCATGCATTTTCCTGTCGGCAACACTTCTCTTTAGCATCCAGAATCCGCAATCCGGGTGAATCCATTTTATACGATTCGGAGCGACGATAGCGCTTATTTTTTCAAGTTTACGGGCGATTTCATCAGGCGTCTCTATATGATTGATTTTGATGTCGATGACGCCGATACCCAGGTCTATTTCCGGTCTGATTTCTTTTAATACCTGAATCTCATTCTCCGGTCTGCGAGCGACTTCCAGAATAAGGTGATTGCACTGAAGTTGATTGACAAATTCAATGAGTTGATTCCAGGTTCCTTTTTGAATGGTTTGACCGCCATAATTACCAAAACAAAGATGGACGGCACTCTCTGCTTTAATATTCTCCAGGATGTTGTTGATTGCTCTTGCCGCCAGCGGTGCATCTTCCGGTTTTCCCGGTATATTGGCTTCATCAATCTGAACACATGCGCAGGGAAGATCGCTGACCTGTGCTGCCATGGCACCGGCTATATCCATCAACATGTTTTCAAAGTTCGAATAATGTTCATCCAGTAGCGTTCGTGCCAGCATATAGGGACTGGTCAAGGTGAATTTGAATGGGGTGGTGGCAATTTTTGCCGCCCGTTCACAGTCGGCGAGCAGGTTAAGACTGCCTTCTTCGATTTTATCAACAACCACTCCCGCCGGCTTGCGACGAAATTGCCATCTGTGCATTTTGTTGAATTTGACATACTCTTTTTGGCCGACATCACTGCGGATTCCGGCAAATGAACGGGTAAAGTACTCGATCATTCCGTTGGTATCCGGGTGATTTATATCAAAGCGGTACAGTTCACCATCCGTGGGTAAATCGATCCCTGCCTGTTGCTGAATCGCAAAGACCACCCGTGTTGCATCAATCAGCGCTTCTTCGGTTGGATGTACGGTCAGCCATGTCGGCAGGGGATATGACCCAACGGTTGTGGTTTTAATTGAAATCTTTTTCATGTTTTGTCATTTCCATTTGAGTTTTATCTAAAGTATGTATTTTTGCAAAAAATGCAATGTTTATTTGCTCAATTTCGTTCATCTTTCGCTTGAAAGATGTCCTTATTTCAAAAATTCCAGTTTTTTGGTCTGAACTCTGTTGTTCATTTTCATTCGATACAGATATACACCACTGGGTAGCAGCAGTCCGTTATTATCTCTTCCGTTCCATGTGGTTTTATACGTCCCTGGGCTGAGATGTTCAGACACGAGAGTGCGGACCAGTTGTCCGTTGATATTATAGATGGAAAGGGTGCATTTTCCTTTATCATAAACATGGAACGATATCGTGGTTTGTGGATTAAAGGGGTTTGGATAGTTTTGTTCCAGTACAAACCTGTCCGGTTGAACCGTATGCGCCTCTACCGGTCCATGCATGGTTATCCTGCCGTTCAGGTTAATATCAGCCAATTTATAAAAACAGGATTTTCCCTCTTTTGCGTTTGGATCAAAGTAGTTATAAGTGTTTGATTTTGTACTGTTACCGGCACCTGCTATCATTTGATCTGTGATCAATTCATAGGGGCCCTCTTTTAAAGTTGATCGGTAGAGATAAAATCCGGCATTATTCGTTTCTGACCGGGTTATCCATTTTAGCTCTATACCATTTCCTTTGATGCCTGCGGAGAAAAGGTCGAGTTCGATGGGATAGAGCAGCTGATCGAGGTCAGTGCCTTTTACGCTGGTGAGAATCGAGCCTTCGGGGGTTTCTATCAGATGTGTATTTCCCAGTTCTGTCCAGGAAAAGGTGCTGATCTGATCCGATAATGTATAGTGAATTTGTACTCTGAGGATCATCGTCCAGTTTTCGTCCAATACCACAGGAAGGATTGTTGATTCAGGATCGTTCAGACTGGTGTGGTTATAGGAAAATTCGAGAACTTTGTATAAAGGCTCGGAATTGTTCAGGTGGAAATGTTCCATGCCGCTATATCCCTGTTCCGGTCCGAGTCCCCTGGTATATTGAATATCTTTTTCAGGATCAGTGATAAGCGAGGGCAAATTGCTGTCGGCAATAATGGCTCCCTGTAATTTGCCGATTTTTACTGTTTCACCGCTGTTTTGCACATGGGCTTGCAATTCAAAAGTCAATTTTCCCTTTCCCGCCTGATGATCGTGGCTGTTCTCAACAAGATGGAGAGCGAGTTCGATATCACCGAGCGGCTGGGTGATTTTGATTTTTGTGATGCCGTAATTATTTTCTTCATTGCTTTCATCAGGTAATAGCGCTGTGCGATCCAGAGCGGTTTTTAATTTTGCTGTTACTCCGGCGGGGCCGAGCGCTTTGAACTGGATTCGGCATATCGCCTGTTCATTTGGTTCCAGGGTTCCAACCAGCCATTTATGATCCTTATATTCTCCTTTTTGCGGCCAGGACGTGAACCATTCAAGCTGTTGTTCCGGCCAGGATATGTACACGGTTACATCGGTGGCTGTTGTCGACTTGCTGTGGTTCGTAACCAATATTGACAGGGTGCTGTCTTGTCCTTTCATCACGGACAGGTTTGTTGGCGTTTTTATTTCTATATTGGGAGGATCTGAAATATGGACGCTATAATCTTCCACCTCTCCATCCGGGGCCGGACCGTAATAATTCAGGTCCTGGCTGGAGGAGACGCGAAAACGGGCATACGTTATTCCTCCGGCAGCGCTATCGGGCACCCTAAAGGCAAGTGGATAGGTTCCGGCGGCGGGGAGGTATTTATTGTGGTAGATTTGATCTTCCGGATCCGACCATTGGCCATTGCGGTTGAAATCTATCCAGCCGAAGAGATAGCAGGCTGATGAGACGTTTACCGACAGATGCGCTTCTTTACCGCCACAGAGCTTCGATTCAAAAGAGATGCCATCCTCATCGTCATTATAGTCGAGATCATCTCCGGTTGCCTGTGGATTGCTATTGGCATTTGGATTTTTGGCTGAGGTGGTAAAATCCGGATCCGGGATTTCCTCTCCCAAAAAGAGTTCAAAGGTATCCAATCTGTGCCGGGCCCCGTCATTTTCGATAAGAGTGGGATAGGTGGGATCCGGTGCATCGCCAAAGTCATAGGTTATGGGAATAGAGATAGCGGCGACGAGCTGTATTCTATAGTCTTCGACTTCACCGTCCGGAGCTTCTCCGGTGGGCAAAAGATTCGGCCTGGAGCTCAGGCGAAAGCGGGCAATTTTGTTACCCGGGGAACAGGTTCCGGCCGGATCATTCAACGGAGAGGTGATCGTCAGGGTATTACAACCCCTTTTCACCGGTACATTGATCAGGACGTGCTCATTCTGGTCTTGCCAGGAATGGTTTTCATTATAATCAATCCAGGCGTTGATAAACCCTTCCTGACCGCTTACCTGAACGGTTATCCTGGTTGTGGCGTTTTCTCGCAGCGGAGTATGAAAAACGATTCCGTCTTCATCATCTTTTTTATCACTATCATCGCCGTTACAGGTGTTATCCTGCAGGGCGTCATTTTCATAATCCACGGATGTGCCCAGCCAAAGGGAGGTTTTCCCATTTTCACGGTGCCGGGCCCCATCGCTGGCAAGAAGGGTGGGATAAAACAATCCACCATCGGGGGCGTCACCAAAATCATAGGTTTGCGCGAATGCACTGTATATTGATATGCAAAGCAACAAAAAAAGAACATTGTGTCGCATATATGCCTCCAGTTACAGAATTTGTCCCCACGAGTCCACATTGATACATTTTATATATTTATAACCTGTTGTAATCATTATGATGCGGCAAAAATCACCTATCGCGATTTATTAAATTCAAAAACTGTACCAGTTTTCTTTCCCGGTCTTTTATTTTTGTAAAAAAAAGTGTGTTCTTTTAACAATTTTTTTTACCTTTTAGAAAATGATCGCGTCAGGCGGATGTGTCGGAAGGGTTATCATCCTTTTGGCCAAGTCTATGGAGCCCGCACATCGGCATGAAAACGTTTACTATTTCGAGGAGTTAAGAATGAAGCAGCTGTCATGGATTTTTTTAACAACAGTATTTTGCCTGGGCTTCTGCGTTTGTGGTGAACAAAAGCAGGAAGAGGAGCTGGAGAATGTTGCGCAAGAGATGCAAAAAGCCGGAGAAAAATTATCAGACCGCATGAAGGAAGGGGTTGATGATTTATCAAAATCTCTGGAGGAAATGGGTGAAAAGGTTGTGGATAAAGATGTGGAGACAGTGGATTATCAAAAGCTGAAATCTTTTTTACCCGAAGATTTTGCCGGTATGGAGCGGACCAGGGCGACCGGGGAAAAAACAAAAGCTTTTGGTCTCACTATCACAAAGGCAGAGGCGAGATATGAATCTGATGATCGAGGCAGTTTAAAGATTGAAATTACGGATATGGGGAGTTTGAAGGGGATAACCGCGATGGCCAGTTTACCCTGGTTGCTGAGCGATTTTGAACGCGAAAGTGACAGCGGCTATGAGCGCACGATGACCTATAAAGGGCAAAAAGGATTTGAAAAATATAATTATGAACAGCGGCAGGGAGAAAAACAGCTGGTCATTCAGAGGCGGCTGGTTATCTCAATATCCGGTTACCAGGTTTCTGAAAAGATATTGCAAAAAGCGCTGGAAAAAATCGCAGTAAAAAAACTCGCCAGGCTTGTTGATTAGAAAACAGCTGTGATTTTCATCAGTCGATTTTGGGTGTACGAATATCAATCGCTTGTCCGCCGGCTTGTTTGCTTTTGTCTGCAGCGGTCATAAATTTGAACATGGCCAGTGTTTCTTCGGGCGGGACAGGGGGTACACCGGTTTTGAAAAAGGCAATAATTTCTTGCATGAGATTAACATAGAGGGGGCCGCTTTTATATTGAATCATACGGATTTCTTTTTCGCCATAGAGAACCGCGCCATAACCGCCCTTGCCTTTCCGGATACCTCTAAAATTGCCGATGCGTCCATCTTTCCAGATTCCGGTAACAATATCAGTCTCTTCTTCATGGGTTCGGCGGACGCTGATACAATCCGGACCCAGAACGGTAAAAAGCAGTTCAACGCCGTGTATTCCATACCAAAAGAGATCGGGGTGATGGGGTTCAAGGGGGCAGGGAGAAAAGACGTCACAACCGGTTATTTCTCCAGGCATGGTATCGGCAAGGGCTTCTTTTAGTTCCTGGAGAAAACGCAAACTGGAACTGCTAAAACAGGGTGTGTTGTGCTTTTGGGCAAGCTCAAAAACAGCTTTTGCATCCTCATAGCTTGCCGCCAGGGGTTTATCGATAAAAATCGGTTTTTGTGATTGAATAACCGGTCTGGCCTGCTCCAGGTGAACGCGACCGTCAACGCTGGTAAGGATAACCGCATCCACCTCTTTTAATAGCGCCTGAATAGAGTCGACGATTTTAACCCCGTATTGCTGTTCGACGACAGCGGTAAACTGATCGACTCGGGTATAACTGGCTTTTACATCCGGGCTTCCCCCGGGATATGCACACACAACGAAAGCATCGCTAAAGTAGTGGGGATCGTTTTTGTCATTCAGCAAACGGGCAAAAGCCGGTGCGTGTGATGTATCCAAACCGATCAGTCCCACCTTTATCGGAACTTCTGAATGAACGGTGGAAGTAATGGCGGCAGACATAAAAATCAACCCTCCCAGGATCAAAGATTTCATTTCATCCTCTTTTAGCTGTTCATTATACTGTTGCAATTTAAGGAAAAAAACTGTTTCATTAAAGACAAAATTTGATCTCACCTTTAAAGCGGATGTGGAAAATCAGAATTGCATAAAAAAAAGCCTGCCCTTTTTGGGCAGGCTTTTGGTGGAGACGGTGGGAGTCGAACCCACGTCCGAGAGACCAGCTGTAGCCGTCTCTACATGCATAGTTCTTTGTTTAGGTCTCGATTGCTCCTTAGCGCAAAGAACGACGCGGAAGCAATCCAGCTCAGTAAAATTTCATTGTTTATACCTGAGCGATATAAACAACCAGTCCGCTGTGATCGACGTTCATCCTTGTGTCCAGCGAACACAGCACAAAGTGAACGTAGCTGCGATTATTACGCAGCTAAGGCGTAATCGTAATTATCTGCGTTTGTTTTACGCGTTCCAGTTTTTTTACGAGGTGACTGGGACCTCGGCATGCAACTGCTACCACCATGACTCCCGTCGAAACCATATTCGTCCCCATAAAAAGAAACGTATGGTATTGGTACTATAATTTATATGCAATTGTTGTAAAAAAGTTCCAAAATATCTGATAGGTCGTGTCCTTATTTTTGCATTGTTTTCAACAACTCCTGGATATTTTTTTCATCAAGATTTTCCAGGGTGATGATCGAGACACCGGTATCTATTCTTTTCTCGACGGGTTTACCATTTAAAACATCCACAGCAGCTTTTACGCCAAGGTACCCCATTCGAAAAGGATTTTGAACAACCAGAGCCTGAATGGTACCTTCTTTGAGCGCCTGGATTTCATTTGGCGATGCATCGAATCCGACCAGTTTAATTTCTCCGGCGACGCCTCTGCTCTTGAGGGCACTGGCACAACCGATGGCACCGGCTTCATTGGCGGCAAAAATTCCATCCAGTTCCGGGTGTCCGGTCAAGATATCTTCCGTCACCGCCATGGCCCGTTCGGCATCGCTCTGGGAATACTGTATTGCCACCAGTTCCACATCAGGATACTTTTGCAGACCTTGTTTAAATCCTTGTTCCCGCATTATGGAAGTTGCCGCACCGGGCACAAAAGGAATAAGAGCCACCTCGCCTTTATTCTGCAGGAGTTCTGCCAGGGCATCGGCCGCTTTTTCGGCTGCTAAAACGTTGTCTGTGGCAACAAAGGATTTTGGAATGTCGGAATTGACGCCCGAGTCTATGGTGATGACCGGGATGCCGGCTGCATTCGCTCTTTTGATAACCGAGACCAGGGCATTGGCATCGCACGCGGCCAATACGATGGCATCTACTCTTTTATTGATATAATCTTCTACAATGGAAATCTGGGTGGCGATGTCGGTTTCTGTCGAGGGTCCTTTCCAGATGATTTCAACATCGAGTTCTTCACCCGCAGCTTCGGCGCCGTCTCTTACGCTCAACCAGAAAGAGTGCACCAATCCCTTGGGAGAAACCAATATTTGTGTTTTATCGCTTTGCGGATTTGAACAAAAGCTGCCGAGGAGCAGGAATAATATCATAGCCAGAGCAAGGACTTTCATTTTAACCTCCTGAAAAAAATAATTGAACAGACAAATCAAAAACGGGTTACATGGATTTCAGACTTTTTTATGTTTACGATATTGATCTGAAAAGACAGCAATAATAATAATGGCGCCTATGGCGATTTGTTGCCAAAAGGCAGAGATGTCGAGCAGGTTACATCCATTTCTCAACATACCCATAATGAGTGCACCGATCATCGCGCCAAGGATTGTGCCCTCACCACCGCTAAGGCTGGCTCCGCCGATTACGCAGGCAGCAATGACATCGAGTTCATAACCGGTTCCTGCCGTGGGTTGTCCGGTGGTCAGACGCGAAGCCAGAATAATTCCTGCGAATCCGCATAATAATCCATTTAGCGCATATATTTTAATCAAATTGACCGGCACCGAGACACCGGAGAGCCGCGCAGCGGTTTCATTACTGCCGATGGCGTAGATATAGCGTCCAAAACGGAAACGCGTTAAAATAATATGGCCGATTACAGCCAGAATCAGGGTAAAAATAACCGGCAGCGGTATAAATTCCATTATTCTGCCGCCACCGAGGACAGAAAAATGTTCCGGAAGTTTAAAAATCGGTTTACCACCTGTGATCAACAGAGCTGCTCCTCTTGCAATTCCCATCATACCCAGTGTCGCGATAAAGGGGGGGATATGGCCATACGCAATCAGTGAGCCCGAGAAGGCACCGCAAAGGAGGCCGATAACCAGGCCGACGAGGATTGCCGGAAAAAGTGGGAGCCCCATTGACAGGACAAGGGTGGTCCCGATTCCCGCAAGTGCCATAACAGATCCAACGGAAAGATCGATACCGGCAGAAATAATCACCATCATCTGACCGATTGCCATAATGGCGACCACAGCCATTTGCAGGCCGATTGCAAATAAATTGTCCATAGAAAGGAAATAGGGGGACAACAGACTTAGAAGGCCGCCCAGCAATAAAAGGCTCATGAATGGAGCCGCTTTTTTTAGATATTTTGACAGCTTTGTCCAGTGCATCGGGGATCCGGCTTTGTCATGATCAAGCAATTTACAGGTGAACTCGAGAGAGAATATACATAATAGTAATGAGTTAATGCAAACTAAAAACTTATCGATTTAGAGAAAGCGTGTCAACTGTTTTTTCGAGTTGTTCCAGCCTTTTAATGGTTTCAATAACCGACCGTACGGTATGGTAATTTATTTTCCATTCGTGTCCGAGGTAATTCCATTTAACCGTACCATCGCGATTCAGCAGGGCATACCATTCACCGACATTGTGATTGATGTTTTTCGTCCAGATAAAGGTGTAAATATTTTCAAAGGCCGTCCAGTATTTGTTCTTTTTAAACAACAACACGGCATCGATAAAACCAACCAGAGCTTCGGCTTGTTGCCAAAATTCTTTCAGAGTTTGTGTTGCAGGGCCATTTGAGGGTCCTTCTACATAAATACCGCCATATTGCCGGTCCACGCCGAATTCGCAGGCGTGATCAACCAGTTTCCGGATAACCGGCTCGAACGGGGTGATATCGGTTTGTAAAATATCTACAGCGCGCCTTAGCAGCCAGGCAAATTCTATATTGTGACCGTAATTGGTGTTATCGACGGGCCGTTTCCCACTTTCGACGTTCCGGTCCGATCCCCATACATTTTTAAACAGTATAGCCGGCAGAGGATTAATATCTGTATCGAATTGTGCCAGTCCGGTACCATATTGTGGATGCAGCATTTTTTGAGTGATTAATCTGATGATTTCTTCTAATTTACGCTTGTGTACTGCTGACTGGGACGCTTCGCAGAGGGTGGTAAAGGCTTCCATAAGATGCATATGGACATCGAATGTTTTTCGATCTCCTCCCATCGCCCCCGGGGGCTTGAGTGTCCAGTTTTCGCGGAACATCTCCCAATACCCTCCGGAGCTCGTTTCAGAGGCGTTTTTTTGTATAACATCAAAGGATCGTCCGGCATACTCTAATCCTTGCGGATCGCCACCGGCCAGATAATATTCCGCCATAGAATAAACACCAAAGCTCTGACCGTACATGATTTTGCTTTTATCTAAAATATTTCCGTCGCGATCAGCAATCCAGTACCACCCGTCATACTGTGGATCCCAAAAGTGTTTTATCACAAATTCGACGCCTTGCTTGGCGGCGAGCAAACATCGTTCTCTATGATACCCTGCCCGTGCTGCACTCGAATAGGTGAAGATCATACGTAACTGGCAAATTAACGTTTTGTCTGTTTTTCCGGTCGGTTTGCCTTTGCTGTCAAAATAGCTCAAAAAACCACCGCTTGACTTGTCAATGCTGTTGTCCAGCCAAAACGGCAAAAGGTTTTCATTTAGATAGCGATGCAGTTGTTCTCTGTATGTTCTTATTTTTTCTGTCTTTACCAACTTTTTTCCTTTCCATTTGGAGATAATGATTGGCTCAGGGATGTTTGATATTTTCGCAAATTTTGTTTCTATATCAGGATAAGATCATTCAAAAAAACAGAGTTAAAAATCGGTGAGGCCAATCTTCCCTCTTAACGTCGCGATAACGATAGGAGAAAATAAAGATTATTGAGCTTATTTGCCAGAATTTTTCTTGCATTTAGGAAGAATATATTTAATATTCTCTAGACTGATTATTTCTCCGGAGTAGAGCGTGAAACGGCTTTGTTTCCTGTTTTTTGTATTAATCATAATGAATTGCTCCCATCCCCAGATATATGCTCCTTTTCCTTTATTTATCTGGCCTGGAGCAAAGAGTCCGGCACTCGATTATCCATTGATGCTTGAATTCAGATATTCCGGATTTTCCATCGCCCACTCGGCTGCCGCGAATCGAGAGGTAAATTTAGAACAATTGAGCCTTGCTGATTCTGCCGGTATTCGACTTTTATTGTCCGACAGTCGTATCAATCGGGTCGTTGAAAATCAGAAGGATACAACATTAGCGCTTTTAGACAGTGTTATTCAGGATTATGGTTCTCGTCCCGGTTTATGGGGTTATTATATCAGCTCAAATCCCGAATATGACCAATTTACTCATTTGGCAAAAATTGTAAATCATTTCGGGAAAAAAGACCCTGCCCATCATGCTTTTATTTCAATCCATCCGCTCTATAAAAATCCGAAGAGCTGGGGTGTTTCTGATTATTCGGATTATATTCAGGCTTTTGTTGATACCGTGCAACCTTCGATACTGAGCGTTTCTCCCTATCCGGTCATCGAGTTCAAATTGCATCCCGATTATTTTAAAAATTTGGAAATCATGCGGGATATCTGGATTGAAAACAATATTCCGTTTTGGCCGACTGTTATGGTTGCACATGTTGAAGATTTGCCGCCTACTGTACATTCGCATCTACGGTTGCAAAGTTTCAGCGCTCTGGCATATGGTGCCCGCGGCATTCAATATTTCTCGTATTTTACCCCGAAAGATCGTTCTCTCAATTACAAAAACGCTCTGATTGATGCTGAAGGAAACAGATCTTCGATATACCAAACCGTTATGCGGATCAATCGTGAAATTAAACAAATCGGACAGATATTAAATCAGTGTAAATCTATTCGTGTTTACCATACGGAACCTCTGCCGGCCGGCACTCAACGTTTAGAAAGCAGGGATCCCATACTTTTCATAAAGGAGGGACAATTTCTGGTGGGCCTGTTTGAAGACATGGATAAAAAACGATATGCCTTGTTGGTCAATCGGGACTATCTTTATGGAGCGAAAATCACGGTATATTTTGACAACAGCGTAAATATGATAAGGGAAATCGCCAAAAATCATGTCAAGCCCTATATCCACACATGGACGGGAGCTGGAGAACGCTCTTGTGAGCTGTTGTTCAAGGCCGGCGATGGGCGGCTTTTTGAAATAACCGAGTAATCTGATTTAGCTGTGCAGGTTTGTTCTGAGCGCTTTTTTGAGCATTTCCCGGGCTCTAAAAATTCGTACTTTGACGGTTCCAATTGGTATCTTGAGTTCGACGGAAATTTCTTCGTATGATCGGTCCAGGGTATGACGAAGGGTGATCACTTGCTGATATTTGGGGGGTAATTCTTTAATTGCACGCTCAATCAGGGTGCTCTCCTCCTTGGAAATCAGACTTTTTTCGGGTTCTTTAGCATGTTGATCCGGGAATTCGCGCTGAATTTCCCCGTCTTTTACCATAATTGGATTATCGATGGGATAGGTCTTTAAACGCTTTTTCCGAAAATGATCTATGCAATTATTGACAGCGATTTTATATAACCAGGTGGAAAAAGCATACTCTGCATTAAATGTTGCCAAAGAGTTGAAGGCTTTAATAAATGTTTCCTGAGTCAGGTCTTCGGCTTCTTCCCTGTTTTTTACCATACGCAATACAAGATTAAAAATACGGGGTTTAAAGCGGCCGACAATTTCGGCACAGGCTTTTTCATTGCCGTTTAAAGCACTATCGATAAGTTGTGGAGTGTCTGTTTCCATAATGTTTATGAGTAATGCGACTTTGTGATAATCTGAATTCATTGGTTTAATTCCCAAAATAATTGAAATATGCGTAACAATCAAGAAAAAGTTGTCAACTTTACTGTGAATGGCTATTGATAATTAGCCCAGGAAAACCTATATTGAAATACAAGGCGAACTGGCTTTTGGTCTATATAGAGTACACTTTTTCAAATGATATATTCATTATGATCAAAGCAATAGGCACTGACATTGTTGAGATTGATCGTTTTCATTCAGCGCTGCAACGATGGGGGGACCGGTTTATCAAGCGCATACTCACCGATGACGAGATTGAATATTGTCTAAAAAAAGCGAATCATGTAGAGTCGATGGCAGCGCGTTTTGCCGCCAAAGAGGCGGTTATTAAATGTCTTTTGCCTGCGGATCAGCAGGAGTTTAGATGGCACGACGTTAAAGTTCTCAATCATTCGAGTGGTAAACCCTATATCATGGTGCTGAATCGGTTGGCGGATAGTCTGCAAAATTGTGATATTCTTGTTTCTCTTTCACACAGTGAAAAAAGTGCTGTCGCCATTGTACTTTTGCAAGCCAAAAATGGAGAGGCAAATGGATCCGATAGTCACTGCTAAAAAAATGGCAGAAATGGATCGTTATACCATTGAAAAATTAGAAATTCCGGGAATGGTGCTGATGGAAAACGCGGGGCGCGGTATCTTTCGGACCGCGATGAAACTCCTTCAACCAAACCATGATACGATATGGATTTTTTGCGGTCCGGGTAATAATGGTGGAGACGGATATGTTGTGGCGCGTTACCTGATTAATGCCGGGAAAAAAGTTCGGGTATTCGTTTTAACTTTGCGAGAAAAAATTAGCGGTGATGCCCTGGCCAATTTAAAAATCCTGGAAAACATTGGATTCAGGTGTGAATTTATCAGCAAGTGTCCGGAAGAAAGAGAAAAGCCGGATTTAATTATAGATGCTATTTTGGGAACCGGTGTCAAAGGTGCGTTGCGGGGATTTTTTAAAACGATCGTCGACTTTATCAACCGGCAAGGATCAAGCGTTTTGGCAATAGATATTCCTACCGGCGTTGATGCAGACACCGGTCAAGTAGAGGGTAGCGCAGTTCAGGCGGAGGTGACGGCCACCATGGCACTCAAGAAACAGGGCTTGCTTTTTTCTCCGGGTCGGGAGCACGCCGGAATCATAACCGTTATCGATATTGGTATGCCTGCTTTTGTTTTAGAAAAAAAGAAAGCAGATGTTTTTGAACTGACGAAAAGCGATATCTTTTCCATATTACCGGGGCGGGCGCCGGATACGCATAAAAATGCTTGCGGCACCGTTGCTATTATCGCCGGGTCCCGGGGATTTACCGGTGCTGCTACACTGACCTCACAGGCGGTTTTGCGTGCCGGTGCAGGGTTGGCCTACTTGTGCACCCCGTCAAGTTTGAATTCTGTTTTTGAAAGTAAATTAACCGAAGTGATTACATGGCCTTTCGATGATGCCGGTGCCGGCTATTTACATTCCTGTTTCGAAGAGCTCATACCCCGGCTTGAAAGTGTTGATGTCATTGCCCTGGGACCGGGCTTGGGACAACATTCCAAAACAGGAGAGCTCATTATTGAATTGATCAGTCACCTGGAAGTTCCCATGGTTGTGGATGCCGACGGGTTGAACATATTGGCCGGTGACAGTGATTTGATCTCTTCTTACAACGGCTCCATGGTGCTGACCCCTCATCCGGGCGAATTGTCGAGACTTGTCGATAAAAGTATAACAGAGATAACAAAAAATCGCATTCAGGTTGTTAAAGAGACAGCACAGGAATGGCAAAAAGTGCTGGTTCTGAAGGGAGGTCCCACGGTAATCGGCGCTCCTGACGGCAGAGTTTTCATAAATTCCACCGGCAATGCAGGGCTGGCCACAGGTGGAACCGGCGATGTATTAACGGGCGCTATCGCTGCTCTGATGGGACAGGGGCTCGATTCGCTTTCTGCCGCCTTGACGGGCGTGTATATTCATGGTATGGCAGGCGATATCGCTGCAAGAAAACAAAGTCAGCGCGGAATGATTGCAGGAGATCTGCTTGCAAGCCTGCCGCAGGCTCTGAAACCAGAGGAAAATGATGACTAAACAGCGATGCTGGTGGATAGGACCTGCCTGGGCCTGGGCTTTATTGATTCTTGCTATAACGTCTTATCCAAAACTGGAAACACCTGATATCGGTTTTGATGCTCAGGATAAATTATATCACTTTATCATTTATTTTGTGTTTGGTGTGTTGTTAATGCGGGCCTTTACACAGGCAAGATACGATTTGTTGATTCCCGCTTTAAAAAAATCCGCAATTATAGGTATTGCTTTTGCTGTGTTTGATGAGCTGCATCAGCTCTTTATACCCGGCCGCCACGGTGATGTTCTCGATGCCATAGCGGACATTTGTGGAATTCTGGGATCAATTTTTTTGTTTTTTATTCTGTATAAACGTTTCTTTGAGAACATCCAGTCCTATTCTGTTGCCGGGAGACCTTTATTATGAGCAGAAAAATTGCACTTGTTTCAGGAATATTGTTATTTTTATCTCTGTTTGGCCAACCGAGCTATGCTCAGTTAGATTATCTCTATTCCGAGCCGCGCCTCATGACCGGCGGCGGCGTTGCCATGTTTCGAATTTCCCTTGATGATTTTGAGTCTTTGTATAGTAACAGATGGGGTGAGAGCTATGGTGGTTTTATCGGCGTTAGATTTTACTCGAGCTATTACCTCAACTTAAAATATAATACCTTTCAACAAAGCGGAAAGTCCGGGACAGACGCACAAACCGGATTGGATTTGTCCGATGCAAAATGGAGTGAAAGGTGGTATGCCATTGGTATACGTGTGCATCCTCCGATAACGAGAACACTGAATTCATACTATGGTTTTGGTGTCGTTTTCTATGATGTGGATGAAGCCGGTGAGCTATCCATTTTTAAGCAAAGGAACACGGAAAAGGCGGATGAGTTTGGAAATGGATTTTTTCTTGAAGTGGGTATAGAGTATCTTTTTATTAAACAATTGGGCCTCTATTTTGAAATGGAAATCTCATCCGGTGGCATTCGCGGCAGAACCGGCTTTGAAGGATTCAGCATCGGGGGATTCCGGTTTGCGCTTGGCCTGGTGGCCTTTCCCTTTTAAATGTTTTCATTCAAGGTTGAAACATGCGATTTTTTGCGGATTTGCACATCCATTCTTATTACTCAAGAGCGACCAGTAAAAAGCTTAATCTGGAACATCTCTATCAATGGGGCCAGATCAAGGGATTACAAGTTATAGCCACTGGTGATATCACACACCCCAAATGGCTTGAAGAAATGCAGTCAAAATTGGACGATGCCGGCAATGGGTTTTTTAAATTGAACCAAGAGCTCTCACGGCCTTTAAAGAAGAATGTTCCCGAGAGTTGTTGGTCCGACCCCTTTTTTATTCTATCCGGTGAAATCAGCTGTATTTATAAAAAGGACAAAGTACGAAAGGTTCATCATGTCGTCTTTTTTCCTTCTTTCGAATCGGTGAAAGCGTTTCAGACAAAACTAAACCGTATTGGAAATATACATTCTGACGGGCGCCCGATATTAGGATTGGATTCGCGCGATTTGCTCGAGCTGGTACTCGAAACCGATTCCAGGGGATATCTTATTCCTGCACATATTTGGACGCCCTGGTTTTCCCTCTTGGGGTCCAAGTCAGGATTCGATACGATAGAGGAATGTTTTGAGGATCTCAGCTCTCATATATTTGCCGTTGAGACGGGATTATCCTCGGATCCGCCGATGAATTGGCGGCTATCCATGCTGGATGGATTGAATTTGGTGTCCAATTCCGATGCCCACTCGCCTGAAAAGCTGGCCCGGGAAGCAAATATTTTTGATGCTGAACTCAGCTATGATGACTTGTTTTCCGCTTTACGGGATATACATAATTCTGATTTTTCGGGTACCGTAGAATTCTTTCCGCAGGAAGGCAAATACCATATGGATGGCCACCGCAAATGCAATAAAATGATGCCTCCGGAGGAAACCATGGCCAATAATGGCCTGTGTCCGGTTTGCGGAAAACCGGCAGTACTGGGGGTCAGCTACCGGGTGGAAGAGCTTGCAGATCGTAAAGAGGGTGAAAAACCGCCCACGGCAAAATCATTTTTCAGCCTGATTCCACTGGATGAAGTTATTTCTCAGGTTTTTAATGTGGGTTCTAAAAGCAAAAGAGTAAAAGGGGCATATGATTCGATGGTCGGAGAGCTGGGACCTGAGTTGAGCATACTCATGGATTTGCCCATCGATGAGATCAAATCAAAATTCAACCCGGTTGTGGCTGAAGCGATTCACCGCATGCGAAACGGCAAGGTCGATCCGGTGCCCGGTTATGATGGAGAGTTTGGCATTATCCGTATTTTTAATGAACAGGAACGCCACGAATTATATAATCAAAAATCCTTATTTGTTTTCGAGAACAAAGCTGCGGATACGAAAAAGCCTTATTCCTCCCAAAATCCCCAAAAAACACAGAAAAAGAAAAACAAGCTTAAGGATCCAACCGATACCTCTTTTGAGCTGAACGGACAGCAACAACGGGCGGTATCGCATTTGGGGCCTCCTGTAATTGTGCAGGCAGGGCCGGGAACAGGAAAAACCCGGACATTAACACAACATTTGGTATATTTAATTAACAGCAACCAGGCAATGCCTGAACAAATACTGGCGATAACGTTCACCAATAAAAGTACCGAAGAGATGCGCGCCCGACTGGAAAAAGCAGTTGGAACGATCAAAGTCGAAAAAATGCACATCCATACTTTTCATGCATTCGGGGCGAAATTGTTGCGATCCATTGATTCTTTTTTTGGACGGAATTGTGATTTTAGCATTCTTGACCCGCAACAGGATACGCTATTGCATCATCTCATTGAAGAGCGCAGCAGGCATCGGCTGACCAAGGCGGTGATGGAAAAAATTTCCTGGGCCAAGAGCCAGCTTTACAAACCGGATAATATGCCTTCCAGTTTGCTCGCTGAGATGCCCGTCAATTTTCTCGAAATATATAAAGCTTACGAAGCCACACTGAAAGCGCAAAACGCCTTGGATTATGATGATTTGATTTACTATCCCGTTCAAATATTGCGCAATGAGCCGGAGGTTCGCCGCAAGTGGCTGAATCAGTTGGTCGTTATTGCTGTTGATGAATTTCAGGATATCAATTGTGCTCAATATGAATTGTTTAAAATCTTTGCCCTTTCCGCCCAGGATGTTTTCGTGATTGGAGATCCGGATCAGGCAATTTATGGTTTTCGCGGCGCCAGCAGAACATTTTTTCTTTCCTTTACACATGATTTTCCAAATGCTCAAACCATACACCTGAGCCAAAATTTTCGCTCGGCCCAAAACATTCTCTCAGCATCGGTACAAATGTTGCGGGGTAAAATCGATAACAGTCGTTTGTGGTCCAACATTGATCCCGAAGTGAAATGTCAGACCCATAAAGCCCGAACCGAGAGAGCGGAAGCTGAATTTATCGTCCATCAGATAGAACGAATTTTGGGGGGGACCTCTCATTTTTCAATGGATTCAAAGAGAGTTGACGATCGGGAAGGCGCGGAGAATTTTGCCTTTTCCGATTTTGCGATTTTATTGCGGAGTAAAATTATATCGCCCCCGATTCTGGAGGCGCTCGCTCGGTCGGGTATTCCTCACGAAACCCTGACGGATCAAATGCTTTCTCGTGACTTTGTGATACAACAGATTATTGATTCGCTCCGGGTTGCGCTGAACCATAAATCCACAAGCTACTTGCGGTTGTTGCAGCGGTTTTATGCGGAGAGTGGCAAGGGGTTTTCGCCCGGAGAGCTTTCAGTGCAGAGTGAACCGCCGGATGATATTTCGGAATATTTGGAGTTTGTAAATGAATTGCAAAATTTGACTGATAAAAATAGTGTTTGTGATATAATCGCTTTTGTCGCCGAAGGGTTACATCTGAATAAAGAACCGTTTTATAAACGATTACTGGCTCTGGCGCAGCCTTTTGGCAAAAAGCTGGCCCGATTTCTCGATTTTTTATTGTTGCAGCAAGAAATCGATACCTGGGATGAGCGGGGTGACCGGGTGCGTTT
>WJMF01000237.1 GCA_014728085.1 Candidatus Zhuqueibacterota bacterium | reverse complement strand
TTGCAAATAAACGACAAGAAAAAATGCAAAAAATGTATCCAGAAGCAGAAAAGGCACTCTAACATCCTGGTATTGGAGTCTCATTCAGGCGTATTTACCCCTTTTTAGTGCTATACGGGGAAAATCAAAATTCCTATCAGTAGGCTGGTGTAACATGTTTATTCTCCTTTGAAATTTTTATATCCAAACATAAACAAATCCGCTCATAAACAACACAGTTCGGAATTTGCTTTTTAATATATATGATTATTTACCCCATTTCAAGTAAACATTTTATATAACGATTAAAATTTTATATGGCATGATTTATGCGATATTTTTCCCATTCTAAATTCACCTGCTCAATTAAAGATTTAAGGCAATTTTACTGTCAAAAATAATTGTCAATATATCAAATTTTAATGATAAACAGTCAAGGAGGATATATGTACCGATTTCTGATTTTTGTTCTCATCTTTCTGAATTCAAATGTTATATTTTCACAAATGCTTGTCAAAGACGACGCTGGTACAGTACTCATGCGGGTTACCGGCAGGGGTCTTGTCGGGATCGATATCGGAAACATCATACCCAGGGCCAAGCTCGATGTTGGCGGTGATCTGCGCCTTGCCACGGTAGACCAGCTCGCCGGTACCACGGATGCTGAGGTTCTGGTCTGGGATAACAACATGGTCAAAAGGCGTACACTGGGCAGCACAATATGGGATGGCGACAATCAAAATCTCAGTCAGGTCCTGGCAGTCGGTAATGATGCAAATGATCAGGCGGCCGTTAATTTCTCACATTTGTCGGTCAATTCAACGGATACAACCGCCAAGATCGTTGTGGAGGGTACTGAACAACATCAATTTCCTTATTCAACAGGCTTTAGCAGAAACTATGCAGGAATATTGTCGGAAAATTTTACAACCGGCGAGACATCCAATGATAACTATACGTCAATACAATCAATTGTCTACAATAATCACGATATCTCAACAGACGTGACAACAATCGCTGTCCATGGCGCCGCAATGCGTGGTACGGATCCACAACAAGTCATTTCAGCAGCGTATCTGTCTGCTATCGATACCAAAAGAGAAAAAATAACCGCTCTTGAGGGTGTCATATACAACACGGCAAGTAGAGCAGGTTTTCGCACGCATGCAGCATATCTGGCCAATGGAAATAGCGGGACTGACGACTATAATTTATACGCATTTGGAGACGGAAGTATGAGCGGTTCTAAAAGTTATTTTGCCGGCCGAGTAGGTATCGGAGTCGAGCAGCCCAACAGCAGTTTCAGATTACATTCAAAAGGTTCCATTTTTATTGATGGCGCAGAAATGACGAATGGCGCAGGACTATGGATTAATAACGGTGATATTAACGCCAGTGGTACAATAACCTGTGATCAACTTGTCGAAACATCCGATGTCCGCTATAAAAAAGATGTTCACACGTTATCAGACGCACTGGATACCGTATCCAGACTACGCGGTGTATCATTTCATTGGGATCGCTCCAAAGTCAATATTAAAAAAGAAAAAAGTATCGGATTAATTGCTGATGAAGTGGAACAGGTCCTGCCGGAACTGGTTCAAAAAGTAGACGGACATAAAGCCCTGTCATACAGCAAACTCACGGCCGTCCTGATCGAAGCCGTCAAGGAACTTGATGCTAAAAACAGGGAACTGGAACAAAAAGTTGCTCAGCTGTTGTCAGAGAATCATTAAACAGGGATCATCAAAACCACTCAATTTTCACGGCCTGCCGGTCCTGCGCGGCGGGCCTTTTCACGCGGAAAATCCGGATCATTCGGACTGATATTAAAATAATTATCCTCCCATTCCATCCACTCCTTTTGACACTGATTGAACCGGATGGGTTCACCGGAGGTATTGTAGATTATGTTTTCTCTGACGGTAAGGCCTTTACTACCTTCGTCAAAGAAAATACCGTTATTCGGCGCTCCGCCAAAGGCATAAGCAGAACGGTGAATATCATGAATCAGATTTCCCTGCAACACCGTCCCCGGCTGCCATCCCAGCGTGTAAATACCGCCGCCGTCTGCGAGAAATTTCATCACATTATGAATATGATTAAAAGCAACATACGTCTCACTGTGAGAGGTTTTGGTGGTATCCCATCGAAAACCAACAGATATCCCCGAATAGGGACAATCGGACACCTCATTAAAAACAATTTGCGATCGTTTTGTAAAGGCATCAAAGATCGCAACGGCACCAAAACAAATCTGACCACAGCGCTGTACCTCACAATGTTCAACATGATTATCCTCAGGGATATCATCAGAATGGGGCCAGTCATTATCAAACCACATTCGCGGGCCCCGGTCTTCAGTCCCTCTCCAGCCTGTAACGATACCATTTGCCCCGATATCATCAAATTTGCAATTTAATACAACGTTATGACGACAACCAGCCCCCAACCCCAGACCACCGGCTCCCAGATGCGTAAAAACACAATCCTCAAATTTACATTTTTCCGCAAAAACCAGATAAATCGCCGGCTCAACCATATGCGTTGGTTCTTTACCATATACCGACCCATAACATGCCGCCTGAATACCGGCATATCCCGTTTCCGGCAGAGACCAGGAAGAATGTGAAAAAGTAATATTTTTAAAGGATACATGTTTGACAGGATCTTTCCGGGTGCCTTTTACGATCAACAATTGGTTAATTTTCGGTGCCATAATCACACTATCAGGCAGGTGTTCACCGGCATTAGCCCGGATAAAAAGCTCTCCGGATAACCGGTCTAGAGATATTGAAAAAAACAGGCCTGTTGGTTCTGACCACGAGGAACATGCCGCAGATAGCGAGTTTGCAAGAAAGCGCCGCATGACCTGGGCAATTTTGATCAAGAGTGTGTATGAGGTCGATCCTCTGGAATGCC
>WJMF01000236.1 GCA_014728085.1 Candidatus Zhuqueibacterota bacterium | reverse complement strand
ATTCAACGCCGTTAAATTGAGTGATTTTATCCAATGCGCTTTGAAGGGGTGTAATATTTTTCTCTAGCCAGGTATCCGGGGTGGTAGAGACATTATCATAACGGATCACACTGGCGACATCGAGTTTGTATTGGTTTGAGAGCGGTTCTCGCCCCACCCCGGTTTGGTTTAATAAAGCGATTAGAGCAAGCCTATTGCGCATTTAGCTGGTGTTTCAAGTCTTCAATTTCTGTTTGTTGTGCCCTGATTTGTTCCTGCAGTTCTTTGATGCTTTCGACAAACAAGGCCGACATTTTCGAATAGGAAACCGATTTATAGCCGTCGTTGTCTTCAGAGACGAGCTCGGGGACCACGGTTTCCACCTCTTGCGCCAAAAGTCCGATCTGATCACCGTTGCCCATCTCCGGATCTTTCCAGTGAAAGGAGACGCCATTCAACGCATTCACCATAGCCAAGGCATTGTTCAGGGGCGTGATACCTGTTTTCAGTCGCGCATCCGACGTTTCAGTGAGACTGGTGCAGCGAACGTCACCATTGACATCCAGCATATAACTGGGATCAGGGTGGGTGTTCAACCCCAGCGACCCGCCAAAATAGTTGTCTTCACTATGCTCAATATAGATGCCCCAACGCTCGCCCGTAACAGTATTTCCCAACATCCAGTCATTATTGATTTTTATATCATACATTTTGCCTATTTCTGCACTTCCACCTTGACTAGGACGAAGACTAAGGCCGACAACAGTATTAACGCTACCGTAATTGCTTGAATTTTCATCGGCACCGTAATACGCTTTCATTCCGAAAAGCTCAGTAAGAAAAAAACCCGAATCACTTCCGAGTTGACTGCTTACAAACAGTCCAGATGATACACTGGCTATCGGCAAACTGTATTTATCAGCCTGCGGTTTGGTAAAAATAGCTAATCCCCGGCAATACTCAGTGCCTTCCCACTCTCCAGCAACCTGATTTTGAATCGTTACTTGGGCGGTTGCATCCGGATCTTGACCGATGCCTACCATGCCCTCTATATAGGAATCCCCAAAAGTTTTTGAATCACCATTGCATCGCAAAGCATACTCATCAACATTGGCATAACAACGAATGGCTCCATCTACATCGAGCATGTAATAACCTGTATCAGCATCTCGACCAATACCCAGAGGACCGCCGAAATAGTTTTCACCCCCATGTTCGATATAGATACCCCAATGCTTGGTGGGTGCAGGCGATTGGCCCATCTTTTCATCATTGACTAAAATATCAAACATAGAAGAAATGCTGGCACCGTTGGTCGCAGGTAGTAGTTCTATACCGATGGCATCATCGATAGATCCGCCAGATTGATTTCCTCCTCCATAATAAGCTCTTATCCCGGCCAACTTGGCGAGCGATGAAGGTGAATCGCTGCCGGTCTGTGAACTTAACCAGAGTGACGTGGCAGATTTAGCATAGTCAAATGTGTTTTGGTCATATTTTGTTTGCGTTGGATTTAAACTAATCGCAATGCCACGGCAATATTCGCGAGTGCCTGAAATACCTGCGATTTGGTTTTCAATGGCCAATTGTTGAGTTGCCCATGCTGTTCTGCCGATTCCCATAATTCCCATATTGCTCAAAGACCCTCTTTGCTGAGACGTACCGACCACCACATTGGCATCGGTATCCACAGTCATCAACAGGTTATCGTCGCTGTCTTTTACAGTAAGTTGTGCATGGCTATATGCAGTTATTAAGCACAACAAGCAAACGGTCAGAATAGATGTTTTCATTTTGTCCTCTTTTTGACGGGGTTGCGATTTGATGGAATAAACTCTTTGTGTTTTGTATGGTTTTTACGACACTTGTCCTCAAGGAATCGCTGAGACTTTGTCATTACTTGATTTGATTTAGAGAAACGTTTTTATCAGGGTAACATCAAAACAAAAACGACAACAAATTTATAAACAACGAATTACAAGTGTTTTATCTCTTTACATAATTCTGTTTTGCTCAACGTTCCTCGGCGATCTCGGCGGTTTTAATTAGCTTTGAATAAGTGATAACTCACATTCTTGCACAGTATTTGATATTATTGGATTATGAATCCTTTTGATACAATCCCAAACGAACAGGAATGATGCGTTCGTCAAAACGGGCAGGAGACAATCTTATACAAGCCGGTTTACTGTTTTATTCAGAAATTAATCCCAGGCAAATCCGGCCGGCGATGACTGTGGCATCCTCGGTAGGCAGGACGTGTTTAAAAATGGCATCGAAGAGCAGATCGGCCGCTGGTGGAAATTCTTCATCCCCGAGATGATAGACCAGCGTGGCATAGAGCAAACCGGCAACATGGATGCGGGCTGCAAAATCGCCGGCCTCTAGCGGCTGCCAATCAAAGCGGTCCATGCGGGCACGCAGTTTATCGAGGTCATTGCCAAAATAACACAGCAAAGGAAGAATCGAGCGGGAACGAAACGGACCCCAATAGAACATGCCCCCGGGTAAATCCCGGAACGAAATCAGCTCGCCTTTCTCCGGAATGGGTACCTCGCACTGCAAATAGTGCAGAAAAAGAATCGTATCGCGCGGCGAGGCCGGTTCTCCGGACAATTCGACGATCAACCGGCGATCCCCTGTCCGAAAGTGCATTTTTTCCCCGAACAAGCGAACCGGGATCGCTCCATCCCGGGGCTGCGGCAAACCCAAACGCGCACAGCGGGCCTGAATGTCCACTTTTTTCAGAGCGTCCAGAGCCAGCTGGACAGCTTCCTGTTGGGCAATGTGTTTTGACATGACGTGATCTTGTTTCTCATCATAAATTTGTATTTACGCCGGAAAAACGTTTTGCTCGACGAATTGGTGCGATTTTTACCGGACAGGCTGTTCTCATATGATTGATTCTTTAATCCGCCTCCGGTTTTTTCAGCTTGTTTTTCACACCCGGAAACAGGTCCAGTTCCGTATGCGGCAAAAACATGGCACCGGTGTAATGATTCATATAACCGGGTTCAGAGGAAAGATCGATATAGGTCATACGCCGGGACAATTCCAGCTGGCGCCGGCGAAATTCCTGTGAGACCAGAACCATACGAGCGCCCAGCAGCGAAGAATTGCCAATGAACCGGTATTTCTCCGGCGGAAGATCGGGGATCAGGCCGATCAGGGTGGCCTTTTCCGTATCCAGAAAACGGCCAAACCCGCCGGCGATATAGATGGTATTCAGATCATCAAAACTCAATCCGACTTTATCCAGCAACAGTCCGCAAGCGGAATAGATCGCCGCTTTGGCGCGAATAATATTTTCAATATCAGTTTCCGTGATACTGATTTCCTTTCCGGATGCGCTCCTGGATGCATCGACAAGAATATAACGGGCTGAGCGCCCCTCGATGCGGATGGCGGATGAGGATCTTTCCCGGTCCAGCTTTCCGGCCGCGTCGATCCATCCGGTCTGAAACAAATCGGCCAACAGGGCAATCATGCCCGAACCGCAGATGCCTTCCGGAGGTACATTGCCGATGGTCTGAACCTCGCAGCTTCCGGTTTGCGGGTCGACATCCGCCCGTTCGATGGCTCCGATCGCCGCGCGCATGCCGTAACTGATGCCACCCCCTTCAAACGCCGGTCCGGCGGAACAGGCACAGGCCAGCAAAAAATCCCGGTTGCCCAGCACCAGTTCACCATTGGTCCCCACGTCGATGAATAGATTGATTGCTTCCGTATCGGCAGCCAGGTCTGTGCACAAGAGTCCGGAGGTGATATCCCCTCCCACATAGCTTCCCACACCCGGAGCACAATACACCCAGGACAGGGGATTAATGCGGATACCCGCCTCTTCAGCGGTCAGATAAGGTACTTGCATCACGGTCGGCGTATAGGGCTCGAGCCGGATATGCTCGGGCGGCAGGCCCAGGAGGAGATGGATCATGGTCGTATTTCCTGCGACCACCGCATTGGTAATTTCTTCCGGAATGACCTGGTGCCCCGAGCAGAGTTCTTCGATCAGTTTATTGATGGTTTTCAGAACCCGGGTGCGCAATTCCTCCAGGCGTTCCGGTTTTTGGGCGTAATTGATGCGGCTGATAACATCCAGGCCGCAATCGACCTGATCGTTATACGCGGTGCGGGTGCCGACAACTCTGGCCAGGGGCAAAAAGACCAGTTCAACCGCCACAGTGGTGGTGCCGATATCCACAGCGATACCGAAATGGCGCGTACTGCAGTCACCGGCCTCCAGCTTGATCACGTGACAGGCAGCCGGAGCCCGGATCAGACTCACGGTCACCTGGCCGTTTTGTCTGCGCACCATTTCTGCAATCTGGCGCATGACCGGGAGGGAATAAACCACCTCTTTTTTT
>WJMF01000235.1 GCA_014728085.1 Candidatus Zhuqueibacterota bacterium | reverse complement strand
TCTTGACGATGTTCAAATCAGCGCCACCGAGCGATTCGACCATGGCAATCTCTTCCACCGGCAAAAAGGTGAAATAGTTCAAAAAGCGCACCACATCGCGGTCATCGACATTAACCCAGTATTGGTAATACTCGTAGGGAGTCGTTTTTTTAGCATCAAGCCACAATGCCCCTTTTTCAGTTTTGCCCATTTTGGCGCCTGTCGCTGTTGTAATAAGCGGAAAGGTCAATCCAAAAGCGTCCTCACCCTCGATCCGTCGGATCAGATCGGCACCGGCGAGAATATTGGCCCACTGGTCATCGCCGCCTACCTGTAACCTGCAGTTATAGCGCTTGAAGAGCATGTAAAAGTCATAGGCCTGCAACAGTTGATAGTTGAATTCCAGAAACGACAGTCCGGTTTCCAATCGCCGCTTATAGGTCTCATAGGTCAGCATGCGATTGACGCTGAAATGGCGCCCGATATCGCGGAGAAAATCGATATAATTGAGATTGCCGAGCCAATCGTGATTATCGATGAGCATGGCGCCGTCCGGACCAAAATGGAGATAACGTCCGAGCTGAGCTTTGATTTTTTCGCCGTTTTCCTGAATTTTTTTGGGCGTCAGCATTTTGCGCATTTCGGTCTTGCCGCTGGGATCTCCGACCAGTGCTGTGCCGCCGCCGAGAATAGCAATGGGACGGTGGCCATATCGCTGCATATGCGCCAACACCATAACACCCATTAAATGCCCGACATGCAGGCTGTCTGCAGTCGGATCTATACCCAGATAAAGGGTAACCTTTTCCGTCGCCATCAACGACTCGATCAGCTCCGGATCGGTCACCTGCTGAATAAAGTTTCGCTTTTCCAGTTCCTGTAAAACACCCTTGCCGGCCATATTGGTTCCTCTACAAATTGATTCGATATCTGTTCTTCAATTCCCGTTCCGCGTCGCGCTGTGCGTCTTTTTTGGCGATATCCTTGCGCTTGTCGTGCAGTTTCTTGCCGCGAGCCAGTCCGATTTCGATTTTGGCCTTGCCGTTTTTAAAATACATCTGCAGCGGAATCAGGGTAAAGCCACGCTCTTCGACCTTGCCGCGCAAACGCTTGATTTCATATTTGTGCAACAACAGCTTGCGCGGACGCGTGGGATCGTGATTCCAGTTGCTGCCGTGATGATAGGGACTGATGTGTAGATTGTAAACCCAAATCTCGTCATTGACAATCCTGGCATAGGAATCCTTAAAGCTGATCCTTCCCTCGCGCAGCGATTTAACCTCTGTCCCCTGCAGCATAATTCCCGCCTCGTAGCGCTCGCTGATCTCGTAATCGCGAAAGGCTTTTTTATTTTTAACAACTGTATTTTGTGATGGTGTAGACATGTACCAATAAACACTCTGTTTGATTTACAAAAAATTCCAACAGCACTTGATTAAATATATCAACCTTAAACAGAGCCTGCTCAACAGCCGATACATTCCTTTTTGCAGGACAAAATTGGATCGATCGCCCGGCAAGAATATAAACAGTAATGTAAAATAAAAAACAATAAATTGCAAGAAGACAAAGGAATACTGAAATAATTGTCGATTCAAATTTTGAGAATCAATCAAACAGGAGCGAAAAAATTTAGTTCGGCCGCATCAAGCGGAATTATGGTTTTGTTTCCCAAACAGACCAAAACATTCCGGCAGAACGATATGAAGGAACGATCTTTTTTCTACCAAATTTTTAAATAAACAGGCGCTGAACGCCGAAACATAACGGTTCAGCAAGATACAGGTGCAAAACAGCAACACCATGATAACAAAAAACTCTGTCAAGGTCAACTCAGAATAGGCAAATGCCGATCGATAACTGCTATATAACCCGGACAAAGATTCTTCAGGCTCGAACCATTTCCAAACCTGCAGGAGTTGAACTCCTTTCCGCAAGTAGGGAAACAGGGGCCCGTGTAAAAAGTAAAAAGCAATACTGCTCTGTCCCAAAAGTCGCATCACCGGGTGGCTAAAAAAGGTTTGAAAAAATGAGCGATTGCTCACCAAAACATAAATTAGGGTTACCTGCAGAAGTGAAAACATGCCGATTAAAACCCATACGTGGGAAATCACTGGCGCCAGAGCACAGGCCGATGCATTCAACAGAGCAACCAGAATCATACTCCGGGCACCGGTAGTCCGTTTGCGCATTAAAAAATAAAGTTTACCCGCAAAAACACCGATGGCAAATTCGAACAACCGAACCAGAGGGTTAAAATGGAAAATATAAGTCGCTGTGGGATCATTATGAAAAAAAACAGCCGGAACCAGAGATACCAAAAGAGTGAGCAACCACAGAATAAGGATGCCTTTCAAACAAGCGGATTTTTGCCATCTAAGCGTAAGACGAATTAATCCCGGAAATGTCAAATAAAAAAACAATAACGCAGAAGCGGACCAGGAAACCCGATTAAAGCTGAGTATAATATCCACATTGGGAATCCAGGCATGAATGAGCGAAAGATTATAAATCGAATGCCATAGATTAATATTATGTGTTGATGCACCTGAAATCAGGGGGAAAATGATCAAACAATATCCAAGGCAATGAAAGGGATAGAGACGAAAAATCCGTTTTAAGTAGAAACAAGAGGATTTAATCCTCAGGCTCTTCCCGTCTGAATCGAGGTAGACATAGGTGAGAATGAAGCCGGAAAGAATAAAAAATATGCTGGTGCTGTAATAGCCGGCGCCAAAGAATGATTTAATAAACAGACATGAATCTTCAAAAAACGGTCGTCCATAATGAAAAATGAACAGATGCAAAGTTGCCAAGAATCGCAATCCTTCGAGTGTGTTGAGCCGCGGTCGATTTTCCATATGCTTTAATCAATGTCTTTATCTAAACAATCATCATTTAAAATTTCAACCCCCCTCGCCTTTTGTACCTTGATTCTGAGTAAAGATATAAAAAAGTACAATATGCCAGCAAAATTTTCGATATGGACCCTAAAAACAGTACAAACCAATCAATTATTATCCGGGCTTCTGCGGCGTTGCCGGCAAAAAGATACAAAGACTTGTCCATAACATCACTTAAAGTTTAGTGCATATGACCATAGGAATGTATAATTTAAGTTATCTCATTAACTTAAAAGAAAGGAGCATTCCTGTGGTCGATGTAAAACACAATTACGGATTAAAACGATTAGAATCCAAGTCAGCCCGTAATGCTAT
>WJMF01000057.1 GCA_014728085.1 Candidatus Zhuqueibacterota bacterium | reverse complement strand
TCACACGTTCACACGTTTAAAAGGTGTTGATTAGGACAAAATATTTCTTCTTTGGTTTTGGCAGCGCGGTTGCCCTTTTGCTCCTTCTGGCGACGTTGTGGTTTGTTTTTATCGACGACCTCCTCGTCGTCGAAAACGAACCGCGAAAAGCGGATGCCGTTATCTGCCTTGGCGGTGAAGGGGGTGACTTTTTCCGCACCCGTAAAGCGGTCGGCCTGTGGCAACAGGGGTATACGCCGGTGGTGGTGTTCAGCGGCGGCACGCTCTCTTCCATGGGTATCGAGTGTTCTTCGGCACGGTTGTCGATGCAAAGCGCAATGGAGCTGGGCTTACCGCAAGATGCCATGATCTTGCTCGACGGTTCCCAAAGCACGCTGGATGAAGCGGTCAAAACCGATTCGCTCTGCAGGGCAAGTGGCTGGAATCATATCCTGGTGGTGACCGGCACGTTTCACAGTCGCCGGACTCTGCGTACATTTGAAAAAAAAGTACAGGATTGCCAAATTTCCTTAGTCATTGCCCCCAATCCTTTTTTCGATCCGCAGCGATGGTATCAATATGAAAATTCTTTGGTCTCCGTTTTCAGCGAAACGGTAAAATGGGGGTATTATATAGTAACGTATGGCATATGGCCATAAACAGGGTTTTGGTTTTCGGGTAATCTCAAATCAACGTATAGAATCATATCGTGTATATTAAAATGGAGAACGCCGGCCGTCATGCACCGGCATGCTTGAAATGAATAAAACAGATAAATTACAAATTGCCATGTCGGCACCGGATATTGGCGAGCGGGAGAGAGAAATCGTCAACAGCGTTATGCAGACGCCCTCTCTCAGTTTTGGACCGCATTTGCCGGCCTTTGAAGAGGCGGTGGCAAAAGCGAGCGATTGCAGCTATGGTTGCGGGGTGAGCTCGGGGACGGCAGGATTGCATCTCGGCATGATCACCGCCGGTGCCGGACAAGATGATCTCGTCATCACAACACCCTTTTCCTTTATCGCTTCAGCCAACTGTATTCTCTATGAAAAAGCGGTTCCGCTTTTTGTCGATGTTGATGAAAAAACCGGCAATATTGATCCGGATCAAATCGCTGCCGCATTGGATTCTTTACAACATGGAAAAGCGGATTTTCTGCCCCCCTCGATGCGAAACGGAAAAAGTAAAGCAAAGAAAATCAAAGCTATTCTACCGGTGCACGCTTTTGGCCAGCCCGCCGATATGGATCCCATTGTCAAACTGGCACATAAACATCAACTCTACGTCATCGAGGATGCCTGCGAGGCGCTGGGGGCGGAATACAAAGGCCACAAAGCGGGAAGCTTTGGCGATATTGCGGTGTTTGCCTTTTATCCCAACAAACAGATTACCACAGGTGAAGGCGGTATGATTGTTACCGATAAACGCGACTGGCATCTTCTCTTTCGCTCCCTGCGCAACCAGGGACGCGATGAATTCAACGAATGGCTGAGCCACAATCGTCTCGGCTACAATTACCGCATGGACGAGCTCAGCGCTGCCCTTGGCGAAGTGCAAATCAAGCGTTTGGATGAAATCCTGTCCAAACGACGACAGGTAGCAGAGTGGTACAACCAGAGGTTGAGTCAAATTTCAAGGGTTAAAATTCCCTTTATTCATAAAAACACCACCCGCATGTCCTGGTTTGTCTATGTCGTTCGTATTTTACCCCCTCTTGAGCGGGATAAAGTGATGCAAAAACTAAAGGAAGACGATATTCCTTCCAGGCCTTATTTTACGCCTATTCACCTGCAGCCCTACTATCGCGATCAGTTTGGCTATAGGGAGGGCGATTTTCCGGTAACCGAGAAGCTGGGCGAGCAGTCCCTGGCTCTGCCGTTTTCGTCGGTGATGAGAGAGGAAGAGGTTGATTATGTGTGTGACCGGTTGCATAAGGTGGTATCGACTGCTCATTCCCCGCGAATTCATGCGGTGAACCGCGAGGCGGTGGGCAAATAAATGCCGGAAATGGAATTTAGTCAACGGATCAAAAAGCCTATGAAACCAGTACGAGTTTTACTACTTTGTATTTTTCTAATACTTCCCGCCGCTCTGTCTGCCCAGATGAATGGTTACCATTACCGTTATGATTACTGGCTCAATCGCGCTGTCAGGGGCATGACGCTTCAACATCCACAGGTCGGCATTCGGCTTTCGGAAATGCCTTATACGCGATCCGATGCGGTAAAAAGCCTGGTTCAACTCGAGTATCAATCCGGTATTTATGGATTTTATAAAAAAAAGCTGTTTTCGTTGTTTAAATCGAGTTTGAAAAATTCGACTCCCCGTCATTTCGAACTCAACTGGAGGATTCGGCCTCAATACGCCGAAAATCTCAACGCCAACGAAAACGCCAGACTGGAAACCGATTTGATCGGTTACACCTGGTGGGGCGATGATCTGGCCGCCTATTTTAATTTCCAGTTCGATACCGACGGCATCACCGACCGCGATTATCACGGTACCTATGAATGGAAGGATGTGGTCGGCGACATGCGCGCCGCCTATTTGCAGTACAAGCGCAAGCACTGGTCTCTGCTGTTCGGCCGCGAGTTTGTGCACTGGGGACCGGGGCGAACCGGAGCATTGCTGACCTCGGGTCTGGCGCCGAGTCTGGATATGATCAAATTCAGCGCCGATATCTGGAAGTTTCGCTTTTACGGCTTTAACTCAATGCTCGGTAAAACCGATCAGGAGCAGCTCGATAACGTGCATCGCTATTTCTCCGGCCACCGGCTTTCTCTTCGATTACCCCGAATAGAGCTCGGCCTCAGCGAAACGGTGATGTATGGCGGCGAGAATGAGATCGTGCATCATGGTTATCTCAACCCACTGATTCCCTATTATTTTATGGATGTGATGGGAGTACAGAACCGCAAGGACAACGTGACGCTGGCCATGGACGCCGCGTTTTATTATCCCGATAAAGTGCGCTGGTACGGTCAGTTTTTGGTCGATGAATACTATTATGAAGGGGAAGACTATCCCAATCGCACGGCTTTGCTTTTGGGTATGGACTGGTTCAGTCCGTTGAATTTTAATCCGCTTTGGCTCAATGCCGAGTATGTGCGCATCGATCGCTGGACTTATAATTACGAGGCCTTTGCGCCGTGGAATCGTCTCAATTATTACAATGCTATTCTCGGCCACCCGCTGGGGCCGGATGCCGATCTCGTTCATGTGGAGGCGGAATACGCGCTGAGTCGGGATTTTTTACTCGACGCGCAGATTCAACACATGCGGCAGGGGGAGACCACGATCGACACCCCTCTGATCACCAAAGAGGAGCTCGGGGAACATCATCCGCCATTTCCATATGGAACCATAGAAAAGAATCTGATTTTTTCATTGCAATTGCAGTATTTTCCGGCACCGCACTGGTACTTGTTCGGGTATGTACAATACAAGGATATCAGCAACGCCGGTCATGTTGAGGGCAACAGCGACTCCGAGCTGGCCTGGCGGCTGGGATTGATGTATAATTTACGGTTGGTGTTTTGATTTTGGTT
>WJMF01000007.1 GCA_014728085.1 Candidatus Zhuqueibacterota bacterium | reverse complement strand
GAACCCAACAAAAACATCACAGCCAAATACGAAACATCATGAGGTAAGCGCAGGGCACCATACCCGGGGCGGTGCTAAAACTGTTGCACTCTGTTTTTCATCCATTTCTCGGCTGTTCCGGCTCGTAGTTCCGCCTTTAGGTGGAATCTGCACACTCTGAAATAATTACCCTCCCAATACCGGAACAAAAAGCAACGACGAATATCCCTCAATATCCGCTTGCAGTAGGGTAAAAAAATGTGTGTTCCAATTGAAACAACAATCTTTATATAGTACCATCCTTGTGGGTAGATGCCGCCTAAAGGCGGTACTACCAACCTGCTATTGGCAACCCGCTCAACCCCCGGGTATTCCTCCTCTGCGCCTCTGCGACTTTGCGTGAGCCACCATTCAGACCCCGGCGTGTTACTCATCTGCGACTTTGCGTGAGCATAGTCTTTCATCCCCTTTAATACAGTTATACACAAAAACAGTTTAACCTTTTCCCCATTCCGTCGTATCATTAAACAGAACAGGAAAACAACTCTCTAAACGGGAGAAATGCTTGACCACGAGCGATATTCAATTGATCATAAAATGCCAGGACGGCGATCAAGCGGCATTCAAAACCCTGGTTGAAAAACATCAATCCTATGCCTACACTCTGGCCTTTCGCCTGCTATGGCATCAGCAGGATGCGGAAGATATCGTGCAGGAAGCCTTTGTGCGGGTATGGAAACACATCGGCAGATTTGAGCGGCAAAAAAAATTCACCACCTGGCTCTGGCAAATCGTTGTGCGGCTCTGTTATGACTGCCTAAAGTCGAGAAAGCGAAAAAAGCGTTTCCTCTCTTTTCAATCCAATGATCTGAATCCGGACCACTTGATCTCCGTTGAACAGAGCGATCAGCATAACGAAAGACTGTATGACCTAAAAAAAGCATTGAAGAATCTGAGCCCAAAACAGAAACTGGTCTTTACCCTGCGGGATTTACACGATTTTTCCATTGATCAGGTGGTTTCTCTCACCGGATTATCACCGGGTTCGGTTAAAACCAATCTCTATCATGCCCGCAAATCGATACGTAAACAACTCACATCAGATGAGGTCAACAATGACTTGTCATCCTTATAAAAAATGGTTGTATCTGTACAGAAGCGGCGAGCTAAATGAGCAGGAAAAATTCAGGCTCGCCAAACACCTGCAAGTCTGCGCCGGATGCAGAAAAGAGGCAGAAAAAACCAGGCAACTCGACGCTTTTCGCACCGAGCTGAAAAACCGGAGCATCGATATCCCTGAAAACATGAGCATCAACATCGGCCGGGCAACAGGACGGGTTTCCGCCGCCAGACAAACAGAACACAGCCCACCCTGGTACAGTCGTGCCAAACTGCAGGTGGCTCTTTTGACGATCTCTGTGATCCTCATCTCCGCATATGCGGCAGAACGGCTGGAGTTTCATTACCGTCTTTTGGCGCTGGAAAGCAGAATGGACGAGCAGGCTCCGGAGCTGGCTCGGAATCATTTTGACCTGTCGGCAAAAGAGGACTATGAAAAGTGGCTGCCTTTGCTGCGAAAATCATACCCGAATGCATCGGGCGGCAGAACGCTGGCAGCCATACGACATGAACTCAATGATAAACGTCTCGATCAGATTCCGGAATCCCGGCTAAGAAATCCGGCACGCCTGCTGGATTTCCTGATAACAGGGATCAAAAGAGACGGAAAAATCAGTCCGGCCCAACTGGACAAACTGCTCAGGCAGTTGTGATAAAAACCGTCAAAGCTGAAAACATAAAAGGAGTACAACATGTCTGGTACATATAAAATGGTGCTTGTTTCTCTGCTGACGCTGTTCGTCGGTTGCCGCGAGATCACCACCACAACCCATATTCATCCCGATGGCTCGTGTCAGCGCATCGTTTCGGTTAAAAGCGGCAACAAAACACCGGACACACAGGCATTTTATATTCCGTCAGATTCGACATGGCAAATCAAACAGACCAGGAAAAAAAAGAGCGGTGACTGGATCTATACAGCGCAAAAATCGTTTGACCATATCAAATACATGCAGGCGGAATACATCACACAACCGGATAGCATCGATCATATTCGCGTTTCAATGCAATTCGAAAAACGGTTTCGCTGGTTCTCGACCACCTTTTTTTATCAGGAGACCTATCACGCATATAATCCCTTCGGCCACATACCCCTGCAGAACCGTTTGACTCCGCAGGAGATCGAGCTTTTTTATGCCGGCGCGGATAGCGGCGATATCGATGAAAAATTTGAAACCTGGCAGACAGACGATGCGTTTGAGGATTTTTTCATCGCTTTTATCGACTCTGCAGCCGCGTTGAACGATCCACGATTACGCCGCGACGTAATTTTGCAGCATAAAGAGCAAATCCGCGTCATCATCAATGAACTTGGCGATGATGTGGATCATTCGGTTGAAAAGATGCTGGATGAGCTGCAGCAACTTTTTGCAACGGATTCGGTTTACCACCTCAAAGGACTCATACGACGAAAAGTGGGCGAAATCGAAACAAAAAGCGACTTTATCCTCACTGCTCAGCTGGCAAAATATACCCAGCAGGTCTCCATGCCGGGTGTTATTACCGATACGAACGCACCGGTATTAAAGGGCAATGTTGTTTCCTGGTCGTTTGACGGATCCAGGTTTTACGAGAGGGATATGAAAATGTGGGTCAAGGCGCGAAAAACCAACCCGGCAATGATCATACTGACTCTGGCGATTGCGGCCTTGTGCCTGATCATTATCGCGGCGGGCGGGTTTTACCGATACAAACGCGGAAAAACAGAACAGGAATCCGCAGCATAACACCTACCTTTGGAATAAATCGGTTCTGAACATTCAGGCGGACATGTCGTGTGATCAGTTGAACACGATATACAGGATCAACATACAGATCGCCAGAATCGCCCATAATAACCAGACCAGGGGAAAGGCTTTGCTCATCGTTTTCGCCGATTTCTTCAAACCGGGCAGTTCCTGCTCGTGCGGCGATTTTTTTGTCAACAGCGAAACCACAAACATGGTTGCCGAGATGAGGACAAAGAGATAAAAAGCGGACATCAGATAATGCGGCCAGAACCCGGCGTATGGCCACTCTTTAAAATAACAGACACCGATCGATAGCGACAGGATCGATCCTCCGATCAGGCTGGTCAGTGCCGCCGTCGCAGTGGCGCGTTTCCACAATATGCCGATGAGAAAAACCGACGCCATGGGCGGTGCCAGGAAGGAAATAATACCCTGCAAGAGATCGAACATGTTTTTGCCCACGCCGCCCATCAATAGGGCGCACCCCACCGCCAGGGCTGAAGCAAATAGCGTCACCACCCGGCCGAGCCATTTGATCTCGACATCGGTGGCCTGCGGACGAAAATGCTTAACATAGATATCGAGGGTAAAAACAGTGCTGAATGAATTCAATCCCGAGTCAAGGGTACTGATCACCGCAGCGATGAGCACGGCCACCACCAGTCCGACCATGCCCACCGGCAGATAACGGGTCACCATGGTCATATAGGCTGCATCCGGATCGCCGATATTGGGATGCAGCACATAACAGAGCAGACCGGGAAACATGAAAATAAAGGGCGGCAGGATCTTTAAAAAACCGGCAAACACAGTACCCAATTGTCCCTGACGCAAATTCTTCGCGCCCAGCACGCGCTGTACGATGGTTTGATCGGTACACCAGAACCAGATCCCCAGAACCGGATACCCCAGAAACATGGCCGGCCAGGGAAAAGCGTTGTCGCCGGCAGGACGAACCAGTCTCCAGAAATCCGCCGGTACTCCCTGCACCAGGCGATCCATATCGCCGAGATGGTGAAACGCAATAAAGGTCATGGTTGCTGAACCGGCGATCATTAAAACAGACTGAAAAGAGTCGGTGATCACCACTGCCGCCAGTCCGCCGGCGACGGTAAAGCTGGTGGCAATCACCACCAAAACCACCACCGACAGCCACAGCGGCCAGGCCATAATCTGGCTCAGCAAAACGCCGCCGGCGTAAAGCGATCCTCCCAGCCAGAGTATAATGGTGGAAAAAAGAGCATACCAGGACAAGAATCTGTAAGCACCGGGACCAAAACGCAACCTGACGAATTGCGGCATGGTGCTGATTTTGGTGTTCATATAGTGCGGTACAAAGAGCATGCCCAGCAACAGCAGGAAAATCCAGGCCAGCCATTCAAAATTGGCGGTGACGATTCCGGAGGTGTAAGCAGCACTACAGGAGGCGATGAGAAAAGAGGGCGAGATATTGGTGCCGAATATCGACAAGCCAACGTTGTGCCATCCAAGTGAGCGTCCGGCAAGAAAAAGATCGGTTTGGTCGCGTCTCTGATAACTGACGATCATGCCGATCGAGATCAGTGCAATGATATACAACAGGATAACAGTAAAATCCAGCCACTGCAGCGAGGCGTGAATATCCATTCCGTTCTCCTTGTGAATTAAGGCATCTCATTTTCAGGCTTATTCATCCACGCTTTGATATGAGCATAGTCTGGTGTCAAACCGGCGTTTTCCATAACAGCAGGATCAGAGGTAATGCCTTCATTTTTAAAAACAAGGGTTCCGGTTCGATGAAAGCGAAAGGCGCCGGCAGGGGTGTGTTGAATAATATTGTGCTCACAGGTATAGCCATCCGTTCCTTCATCCATAAAAACACCGTTGACCGCCGACCCCACCGCCCATTCCGATATGACGATATGGTGAATATAGTTTTCCCGAATCACGCTGCCGGGTTGACGGCTAAGCGTATAAATACCGCCACCGTCGGCCAACAGGTTGGCGACGTGATGAATATGGTTACAGCGGATCACATTCTCCTTCATTGCCGATTCGCCCTTTGTCCATCCCCAGCCGATGCTGATACCGGTATAGGGCATATCGAAAAGTTCGTTGTGCTCGATAAGAACATTTTGCGGATAGCCGCAGGCAATACCGACGGCGCCGTAATAATCCTGACCGGTTTTTTCCAGATAATTGTTCTCGATTTGGTCATAACGGGAAATTTCGCAATCCGTTTCCGGCAAAAACGGAACATGAATACGTTCGTCCGGATCGGTATATTTGGCCAGGGCGATGCCGTTGCCGGAAATATCCGAAAACACATTTCCGATCACCTGACAATGCTCGGTACCATAGTGCAGATCGAGGGCGGTGGCGCCGAGGTGCTGAAAGACGTTCTCTTTAAACACGACATTTTTGGCCAGCCGTACATAGACCGCCGCGGGCGGGCGGCCCACATATTGAGTATTGTTCACCGTGGGATCGATGGTATACTGGAACGCCTGCAAAGTCAGATGCCCTTTTTGGCCGGGACGTGTCCAGTTGGTATATTGAAACCGCAGGCCTTGAAATTCGAGATTTTCAACCAGCCGGTTCGAATCGCCGGCGACATGAAAAAGAGTTGGCAGCTGCGGCGCAACGACCGTCAAATGAGCGGCCGTTTCATCAGAGCAAAGTTTGTAATAGAGGCGACCGGCATCCTCGTTGAGGTACCACTCGCCGGGCTGATCGAGAAACTCGAAGGCGTTTTCGAAATGATAGGGTTCATCCGGCGCTTTGATCGGATAGTCCCGTAAAAAAACGAGATGGCGTTCCGGTTCCTGAACCGTAATCAGGGCGTCTTCTCCCTCCTGCTCAACATCCTGCAGGCGCATGATGGCCTCGGCCCAGTGCAGATGGGCGATCATCTCGACCCGATTAAACCGGTGCCAGCGGCGAATTTGTTCTGCAGAAACGCGAATCTTTCGATCGGGGATATGCCAATCTTTCAGACGATAATATGCGCCCTGATCGGGTTCTCTTGCACGGATGGCGCGTTTGCCGTTGACGTAAAGCTGCCGGAAGGTCTGCGGCGGCAGATCAGCAGAGACCAGTGTTTCCTGTTCCTGTCGCCACTCGCCGACGGGAATCCCGCCGCTGATCAGCGGAATCTCATCTT
>WJMF01000234.1 GCA_014728085.1 Candidatus Zhuqueibacterota bacterium | reverse complement strand
GAGATGGTGATGCCTGGTGACAATGTCAAGATCACCGGAGAGCTGATTGGTGAGATCGCGATGGAAGAGGGATTGCGTTTTGCTATTCGCGAAGGCGGTCGCACTGTGGGTGCCGGTGTTGTAACCAAGATTATCGAATAATTAATCAATAACCTATGATATTCGGAGTAATTACATGGCGGGTCAGAAAATACGAATCAAATTAAAAGCATACGACCATCGTCTAATAGACAAATCGACGGAAAAAATAATCAATACGGCTAAACAGACGGGCGCAATGATTTCAGGACCCATCCCCTTGCCCACCAAACGATCGGTTTATACCGTACTGCGCTCGCCGCATGTCGACAAGAAATCGCGTGAGCAGTTTGAAATCAGAGTACACAAACGGTTGATCGATATTCTCAACTCTTCTTCAAAAACGGTTGATGCTCTGATGAAGCTGGAGTTGCCGGCAGGCGTGGATGTTGAGATTAAAGTCTGATTAGATGCTTTATTGACCCGTAACTATTTAAAAGAAACGGATGTAGAATGCTTGGAATAATTGGTCAAAAATTAGGAATGACACGTCTCTTTGATGAGGTGGGCAACGCCGTACCGGTAACGGTTATACAGGCCGGACCGTGCGTTGTTACACAGGTCAAAACGCAAGAGAACGACAGCTATAATGCTATCCAGTTGGGCTTTGGAAATCGCAAGGAAAAAAACACCCCCGGACCGATAAAAGGACATCTGAAAAAGAGCGGTGACAAGCTGTACCATATCCTTAAAGAGGTTCGCGATTTTGAGTCAAAGGAATCTTTAAAGCCAGGTGATGAAATCAAAGCCGATATTTTCACTGCCGGCGATAAGGTTTCGATTTCAGGCGTCAGCAAAGGGCGCGGATTTGCCGGTGTTATCAAGCGCCATAAATTCGGCGGCGGGCCCAAGACACATGGTCAAAGCGACCGGCTGCGGGCTCCTGGTTCCATTGGTCAGTCTTCTTATCCCTCCCGCGTTTTTAAAGGCACAAAGATGGCCGGACGTATGGGCGCGAAAAACGTGACTGTCCGCAACATGCAGATCTTCAAGGTGGATAGTGAAAACAACCTGTTAATCGTCAAGGGCGCTGTACCCGGTGCTCCCAAAGGCTATGTCATCATAAAAAAGTAATGGAATTATGAAGCTAAAAATTTATAATCACAACGGAAATAAAACGACGAAAACAATCGATCTCGACGATGCAGTTTTTGCCGTTGAACCCAACTCGCATGCCATCTATATGGCGGTTAAGGCACAACAAAAAAACATGCGACAAGGCAATGCTTCGACCAAAACCAGAACCATGGTTCGCGGCGGAGGACGAAAACCCTGGCGCCAGAAGGGCAGAGGCGCGGCACGCGTAGGCACAATTCGCTCCCCGTTATGGAAGGGCGGTGGAATCATTCATGGCCCGTTGTCACGAAGTTACTCCATGAAGGTGAACAAGAAGATTAAAAAGCTGGCTAAAAAGTCGGTACTTTCCAGCCGGGTCAAGGAAGAAAAGCTCAAAGTTATTGAGGATATTTTTCTTGAAAATCCCAAAACCAGCGATTTGAAGAAATTATTGATCAACATGGGTGTGGCTTCTGAAAAAACCTTACTGCTGGTTGCTGAACACGACCATAACATGGTTGTTGCCAGCAAAAATTTGAAACTTCTGGGCGTGCAAATTGCCAAAGATGCTTCACCGATGGAATTGCTTTCATATAAAAATGTCTTATTAACAGAAAGCTCTGTCAAAACGCTGGAAGGTATATTGAAATCATGAAAAACATACAAGTGATTATAAAACCGCTGCTTACGGAAAAAGCCCTCAAGCTGCAAGAAGATGAGAACAAGTACGGGTTTGTCGTAATCCAAACTGCAAACAAAATAGAAATTAAAAGAGCAGTGGAAAAAAAATTTGATGTCACCGTCGATAACGTTCGCACCATCAATGTCCACGGAAAAAGCAAACAGATGAACACTCGCCGAGGCCTTACACGGGGACGGCGGTCTGGATGGAAAAAGGCGATCGTGACGTTGCGGGAAGGCGACAAAATAGACTTTTTTGAGGGTAGTTAATTTATATTTGATCGCGGGAGTTTGATTCATGGCTATAAAAAACTTTAAACCTGTAACACCGAGCAGCCGATTTAAAACGGTAAACGTCATCAAGGAAATTACCGACACTGACGCTGAAAAAACGCTGCTCGCACCGGTAAAGAAAACGGGTGGGCGCAACAATCGCGGCCGCATCACGATTCGAAGGCGCGGTGGCGGACATAAGCGCATGTATAGAATTATCGATTTTAAAAGAGATAAAATCGATATTCCTGCCAAGGTTGCAGCGATTCACTTTGATCCCAATCGCAGTGCTAATATTGCTCTTTTGCATTATGCGGATGGAGAAAAACGCTATATATTGTCACCTATCGGGCTAAAGATAGGAGACCATGTCATGTCTGCGGAAAAACCGGAAATTCATCCGGGTAATTCGTTGCCTTTGGTCAATGTGCCCATGGGTACGTATGTTCATAACATTGAACTGAAAAAGGGCAAAGGCGGGCAGATCGCCCGCAGTGCCGGTTCTTACGCGCAGATTGTGGCCAAAGAGGGAGAGTATGCTTCCCTTCGCTTTCCTTCCGGAGAAGTTCGTATGATACACAAGCTGTGCAGGGCAACCATTGGCCAGGTCGGTAACATTGAGCATGAGAACATTAGTTTGGGCAAGGCCGGTCGGGCTCGCTGGATGGGACGCAGACCCAAAGTGCGCGGCGTTGCCATGAATCCGATTGATCACCCCATGGGTGGTGGAGAAGGCAAGAGTTCAGGTGGTCGTCACCCCAGCACGCCATGGGGTAAGCCGACGAAGGGTTACAAAACCAGAAAGAAAAAAGCGTCCGACGCTTATATCGTAAAACGTAGAAAATAATGGGTAATGCACATGGCTAGATCTCTTAAAAAAGGTCCTCATATCGATGCCAAGTTATTGGCAAAAATTGAGGCATTGAATTCCAGCAACCAAAAAAAGGTCATCAAATCCTGGTCACGTAGCTGTACGATTCCGCCGGAATTTGTTGGTCACACGGTTGCTGTCCATAACGGTAATAAATTTATCCCGGTTTATATCACGGAAAATATGGTCGGGCACAAGCTCGGCGAGTTTGCTCCCACCCGTACGTTCCGGGGACACGTTGAGAAAAAGATTGAACGAGGTTCGTAGCACTTATACTTGGAGAAGTTATAAATGGAAGCAAGGTCAATAGCAAAATGGGTGCGAATGTCGCCTTTTAAGGTCAGGCGTGCCGCTGATTTAATCAGGGGAAAGAACGTGCATGATGCCATGAATATTCTGCACTTTAGCCCAATTTCTTCGGCTGTACCTTTGGAAAAGGCGCTGCAATCAGCAGTGGCTAATTTTATGAATATGGAAGACGCTTCCAAAGTCAACCCAAATGAATTATTTATTAAGGAACTTCGGGTAGATGGTGGACCCATGTTGAAACGATTTCGTCCTGCAGCAATGGGGCGTGCGCTTCCTGTTCGTAAACGAACATGTCATATTTCCATTGTTGTAGCGAATGAGGATAACTAAAATATAGGAGAACGGTTTGGGACAGAAAACCAATCCAATAGGATTTCGCCTGGGGGTTATTCGAACCTCTGATTCCAATTGGTTCGATGACAAAAAGTTTGATGAAAAATTGTCTGAAGACCTGATGTTGCGCCGTTATATCAATAACCGGCTGGCGAGGGCAAGTGTTGCTAAAATCGGTATTGATCGTACCCCGAAACAAATTACACTAACGATACATACCGCGCGTCCGGGTATTGTCATTGGTCGCAAGGGCTCAGAAGTCGACAAGCTTCGTGAAGAGTTACAGCGCATTACCGGCAAGGAGATTCAGATTAATATTAATGAGATCAAACGTCCGGAACTCGATGCCCAGTTGGTCGCAGACAATATTGCCAGCCAGTTGATCGGTAAAGTGAGCTATAAGCGCGCTATGAAAAAGGCTATCATGTCCTCCATGCGCATGGGCGCAGAAGGCATTCGAATTTCGGTTGGCGGCAGGCTGGGTGGGGCTGAAATGGCACGACGGGAGCAATATAAAGAGGGCCGTATTCCTTTACATACATTGCGCGCTGATATTGACTATGCTGTTTCTGTTGCCAAGACCACTTATGGTACCATTGGTGTAAAAGTATGGATTTGTAAGGGTGAAATACTGGATGTGTAAACCCGTTGAACCGATTTATAATGGAGTATCTGATTCATGTTAATGCCAAAACGAGTTAAATACCGCAAGCAACAACGAGGCCGGATGAAAGGCAAGGCCAACAGCGGCAACAAAATTTCATTTGGAGAATACGGACTCATGGCAATTGATCCCGGCTGGATTACTGCGCGACAAATCGAGGCCGCCCGTGTTGCCATGACGCGATATATCAAACGCGGTGGAAAAATCTGGATTAGAATTTTTCCCGATAAACCGGTTACCAAAAAGCCGGCTGAAACCAGGATGGGTAAAGGAAAGGGCGCCCCGGAATATTGGATTGCTGTGGTTAAACCCGGAAGAATCATGTTTGAAATTGCCGGCGTTCCAGAACCGCTGGCGCGTGAAGCCCTGCGGCTGGCAATGCATAAATTACCGATTAAGTGTAAGTTTGTTTCCGCATCTGACTTTGGAGTAGGATAATATGAAAATGGATGAAATTCGACAGCTGTCTGTCGATGATCTTAAACTTCACCTGGAAGATTTACTGGAAGAGATGGAAAATTTGCGTATTCAGCATTCGACGCACCAGCTCGATAATCCCATGCGAATACGTGATGTCCGTCGTGAAATCGCTGCCGTAAGAACGGTCTTGCATGAATACGAGTTGGGTATACGTAAACAAGAATAGAATTGGAGAATGTTCGTGAAACAAGGAATCCAAAAGACCAAAATCGGTGTTGTAACCAGTGACAAAATGGAAAAGTCACGAGTGGTTTTGGTTGAACGGCTGGTTAAACATCCATTGTATAAGAAATACATCAGGCGGTCGTCGAAATTTATGGCTCATGATGAGACCAACGACACCAAAATGGGGGACAAGGTTAAAATCATTGAAAGCAAACCTTTGAGCGCCAGAAAGCGATGGAAAATCATTGAAGTATTAGAGCGAGCAAAATAATCATTTAATTATTAGTGTGAGATAAATGCGATGATACAGGAATATTCACGGCTAAATGTTGCCGACAATACGGGTGCCAAGAAAGTAATGTGCATACGCGTTCTCGGCGGTTCGAAAAAGCGCTACGCTACAGTTGGAGACATTATTGTTGTTTCCGTCAAACAGGCCATTCCCAACAGTGCGGTTAAAAAAGGTGATAAGAGCAAGGCGGTTATCGTTCGCACCAAAAAAGAGAACAAGCGCAAGGATGGATCGTATATCCGCTTTGATGAAAATGCAGCGGTTTTGATCCATGACACCATGGAGCCGAGGGGCACGCGAATTTTCGGGCCCGTGGCCAGGGAACTGCGAGAAAAACAGTTCATGAAGATTCTTTCTCTGGCGCCTGAAGTATTATAAAAAACAAACAGAGGCATTGACTTATGCATATTAAAAAGAATGATCAGGTACTGGTTATCTCCGGTGAATATAAAGGTAAAAAAGGCAAGGTTCTCAAGGTTTTTCCTGAGGAGAATCGGATTATCGTTGAGGGTGTAAATTTCATCAAACGGCATACCCGGCCCAGCCAACAGAATCAGCAGGGTGGCATTATCGAAAAAGAAGGGCCTATTAACGCATCCAATGTGATGGTCCTTTGTCCCAAAACCGGCGTGCCGACCCGAATCGGTATTAAGAGAATATATGACCAAGCGCGACAAAAGACGGTAAAAACCCGGGTCGCGAAAAAGAGCGGTGAAATGCTACCATAAATTATATCGGATGGAAAAATGGCAAAAAAAGATTATCAACCCAGATTAATTGAAAAATATCGCAAAGAAATCATTCCGTATCTGTTCAAGAAATTCGAATATAAGAACAAAATGCAGGTACCGAAATTGATCAAAATCGTATTGAATGCCGGCGTCGGTGAAGCAACCGAAAACGCCAAAGCACTCGATGCGGCCATGGAAGAGTTGAAGCTGATATCCGGCCAAAAACCGGTTGTGCGCAAGGCGAAAAAGTCGATTTCAAATTTCAAGCTCCGCCAGGGAATGCCCATCGGTTGCAGCGTGACCCTGCGACAGGAACGTATGTATGAATTTATGGATCGTTTGATTTCCATCGCTATCCCCCGGGTCAGAGACTTTCGCGGATTGCCGGTAAAATTCGATGGTCGTGGAAATTATAACATGTCCATTCATGAACAAATCGTTTTTCCCGAGATTGATTACGATAAAGTCGACAAAGTGCGCGGTTTTAACGTTACGTTTGTAACCACTGCCGGGACCGACGAAGAGTGTTATGAACTACTTACCGGTTTTGGTATGCCTTTTATAAAAGAATCAAAATTTAATAAATAAAAAGAGGAGTTAAATTGGCTAAAAAGTGTCTTATCGTTAAATCGAAACAAGAGCCAAAGTTCAAGGTGCGTAAATATAACCGCTGTAACCGATGCGGTCGCTCCAGAGCCTACTACCGGAAATTTGGTCTCTGCAGGCTCTGTTTGCGCGAGTTGGCCTTACATGGGCAGATACCCGGTGTTGTAAAGTCGAGTTGGTAATTGTATTTAATTAACTGTAATGAACGACTTAGCCGCTTAAGGATTTAGGGAGAACTTTTATGGCAAAAACGGATCCCATCGCGGACTATTTGACGAGAGTCAGGAATGCTACGATGGCAAATCATACCAAGGTTGATATTCCTGCATCGAATTTAAAGAAAGCGATTACAAGAATACTTCTTGATGAGCATTATATCAAGAACTATGTATCCATCAGAGATAATAAACAAAATATTATCCGTATCTATTTGAGATATGATGATAATGAAAAAAGTGTCATTGCCGGTTTGCGTCGGATCAGCAGACCCGGCCTGAGAAGATATGTCAATCATCAAAAAATTCCGCGTGTGTTTAATAATCTGGGCGTCACGATTGTGACCACCTCCCAGGGTGTTATGACCGGGCAAGAAGCCCGTAAACGCGGCATTGGTGGTGAAGTACTATGTTATGTCTGGTAACCTGGAGGAGATTAATGTGTCACGAGTAGGAAAATTGCCCATTTCTATACCGGACGGAGTCGAGATCAAAGTCGATTCTGATAACAGGGTCACGGCAAAAGGACCAAAAGGTGAACTGACTGCACAGATTCCACCACAGATCAAGGTCAACATTAAGGATGGTGTTGTTAAGGCTGAGCGCGACTCCGAAGCAAAGCTGTCCCGGTCAATGCATGGCTTGTCCCGTAGCCTTATCTGGAACATCGTTCAGGGTGTTACAGAAGGCTATCAAAAGAAATTGCAGGTGGTTGGGGTTGGATACAGAAGCGAGTTGAGAGGCAAGAGCCTTTTTCTCAATATCGGATACTCTCATCCGATTCTGTTTACTCCTCCTGACGGTATTGAAATCGGTGTGGATTCAAAAGCCAATGAAATCACGATCAGCGGCATCGACAAGCAGCTTGTTGGTGTTGTTGCCGCCAAGATACGTGCTTTTAAGAAACCCGAACCGTATAAAGGCAAAGGAATTCGCTATATTGATGAAACGGTTCGCCGAAAAGCTGGAAAAACTGCTGCTTAAACATGAAAGTTGAGATATATTATGTCTACAGGAAGCAATATAAAACTCGCTCAGAGAAGGCGGCGCCGCAAGCATATTCGTAAGAATATTTATGGTACTGCCGAGCGCCCCCGGCTGGTTGTGTTCCGAAGCAACAAGCATATTTATGGCCAATTGGTGGATGATGTCGATTCTAAAACCATCACCTCGACTTCTTCCTTGTCGAAAGATCTCAAAGCGGGGGTCGGAAAAGCGGAAAACAAAATCGAAACCGCCAAGCTTGTCGGTAAGCATCTGGCTGATTTGGCCAAGAACAAGAAAATCGAACGAGTTGTTTTTGATCGTGCCGGATATCTCTACCACGGGCGCATCAAGGCCCTGGCCGATGGAGCCAGAGAAGGTGGTCTTGATTTCTAAGTTCACTGAAAATATGTAAAACGAGGATATTATTTTGGATACACGACAAAAGAAAATCAATCCAAATGAGATAGACCTGAATGAAAGAGTCATTCATGTCAATCGCGTTGCCAAAGTGGTCAAAGGTGGACGTCGTTTTAGTTTCAATGCGATTGTCGTGGTGGGTGACGGGCACGGACATGTCGGAATTGGGTTGGGCAAAGCCAATGAGGTGACCGATTGTATTTCTAAAGGCACCGAAGCCGCAAAAAAGAACATCATTTATGTCCCCCTGGTTCACGGGACTTTGCCCCATCAGATTGAAGGCAAATTCGGCGCCGGTCGTGTTTTTCTCAAGCCTGCAGCACCGGGTACCGGTGTTATTGCCGGCGGACCTGTACGTGCAATCATGGAAGCGGTGGGAGTAAGTGATGTTTTGACCAAATCGCGCGGTTCTGCAAACCCCCACAATGTGGTAAAGGCTACTATGAAGGCTTTGGAAGAGATGATGGATGTTCAATCCGTTGCTAAAAAGCGCAATATGAACATTATGCGGGTGTTTAATACCGTCCCAAAATCCAATAAAGCTGAAACAGAACCTGAAACAGAATAGTACGGGAACTAAAAAATGGCAAAATCAAAGAAAAAATTACAAATTACTCTGGTCAAAAGTCCGATCGGCTGCGTACAACGCCAGAAAGATACCATCAAGGCGCTCGGTCTTCGCCGTATGCATCATACGGTCATGCAGAAAGATAATCCTGTCATTCGCGGTATGGTTGGGCGAGTCGCTCATCTGGTTAAAGTAGAAGAACTCAAATCGTAACCTATACTTGGAGTTGAGGCATAAATGGATTTGTCAAAGTTAACATATGCAGATAAATCACGCAAAGACAAAAAGCGTGTCGGCAGAGGCGGTTCTCGCGGCAAGACCTCCGGACGCGGGGAAAAAGGACAAAAATCCCGATCCGGCGGCAATATCCCGATCTGGTTCGAAGGCGGGCAGATGCCCATACAACGGAGACTGCCAAAACGTGGTTTTAAAAACCGAAACCGGATTGAATATCAGGTCGTTAATGTCTGCGATCTTGAAAAGTTGAAAAATGTTAAAGAAATCAATCCAACGGTTTTATATGAAAAAGGATTGGTCAGCCGTAAAGACAAACCGATTAAAGTGCTTGGTAACGGTGAACTGTCGAAAACATTAACCATTCAGGTACATGCTTTCAGCAAAACCGCTAAAGAGAAAATCGAATCCGCAGGTGGGAGGGCCGACGTCTTATGATGGATCGCGTTCAAAGCATTTTCAAAATACCCGAACTGAAGAGAAAAATTTTGTTCACTGCGCTCATTCTGATCGTCTATCGTATTGGCGGTCACGTTCCTGTACCCGGTATCAATGCACAGGCGCTATTGGAGTTTTTTCAGTCCGCTCAGCGCGGTCTTTTAGGTCTTTATGATTTATTTGCCGGCGGTGCCTTTTCGCGGGCGACCGTTTTTGCCCTCGGTATTATGCCCTATATCTCGGCGTCCATTATTATTCAGCTGCTTGGCGCCGTGGTTCCTTATTTTCAAAAATTGCAAAAAGAGGGTGAACAGGGCCGCAAAAAAATTACCCAGTATACGCGGTACGGAACCGTTCTTATCTCAACATTACAGGGATATGGTGTGAGCGTGTTTCTCGAACGTATCGGAACAACTGCGTCGGGCCAAATGGTGGTCCCCAGCCCGGGACTCGGATTCAGACTGTTGACGATGCTGACCCTGACCTGTGGCACGGTTTTAATTATGTGGTTGGGTGAGCAAATCACCGAGCGCGGTATTGGAAATGGTATTTCCCTTATCATTTTTATCGGTATCATCGCTCGTTTTCCCAACTCTATATTTGATGAACTGCAGCAGGTGGTTAGTGGAAACCGCCAAATCATCGTGGAGGTATTGCTCTGGGCGGTTTTTGTCGGGACCGTTGCGGGCAGTGTGCTGTTGACGCAGGGCACCAGAAAAATAAGGGTGCAATACGCCAAGCGGGTCGTCGGTAGAAAAATCTACGGCGGACAGAGCACCCATATTCCGCTGCGTGTAAATACCGCCGGTGTTATGCCAATTATTTTTGCACAATCTATCCTGTTCGTCCCGCAAACGATTGTTCAGTTTTTTCCGAATAGCGACTTTATGGCATCGGTTAACATGATGTTTGATTATGAATCCACCTTTTACTGGGTTATTTATGCCATCATGATCGTCTTTTTTACCTATTTTTACACAGCGATTGCTTTTAATCCGGTTGATGTTGCCGATAACATGAAAAAACATGGTGGTTTTATTCCCGGTGTACGCCCGGGCAAGCGAACTGCAGAGTATATCGATAATATTTTAACTCGAATCACCCTGCCCGGTTCTATTTTTCTGGCCATTATCGCTATTTTTCCGATGTTTATCACCAAGATTACCAATGTTTCCTATAACTTTGCCAGCTTTTATGGTGGTACGTCATTGCTCATTGTTGTCGGTGTCGCGCTCGATACCCTGCAGCAGATCGAAAGTCACCTGCTGATGCGGCACTATGACGGATTCATGAAAACCGGAAAAATCCGTGGCAAACGGAGATTTTGAGGAAGGATATAGATTTATGCGAATTATTTTTCTCGGTGCTCCGGGAACCGGCAAGGGTACACAGGCTTTATATTTTTCCAAACTGTATGCCATACCGCAGATATCGACAGGTGAAATCCTGCGCGATGCGGTTAAAAAAGGCACCGAACTCGGTAAAAAAGCCAAATCGATCATGGAAGCAGGTGACCTTGTTCCGGATGATATTATCCTGCAGCTCATTCGCGACAGATTGTCTGAGCAGGACTGCCGAAACGGCTATATCCTCGACGGTTTTCCGCGCACCATTGCACAGGCAGAAGGCCTTGATCGTATCTTGAAGGACAACGCTATACAGGCGGTTATTTATTTTGATATTGATAAAAATTTAGTGATATCGCGATTGACCAGTCGCCGTGTTTGTAGCAAATGCGGCTATAACTATAATTTGATTACCGATCCCCCTGAAACCGATGCGATTTGCCGCCGATGCGGCGGAAAAGTGATTCAACGCGATGACGATAAAGAAGAGACGGTTCGAAATCGCCTTCAGGTTTATGAGGAAAACACGGCACCCCTGGTGGACTATTATGAAAAAAAAGGAAATTTGTATAAAATAGATGCCAACGGGGTAATTGATGATGTTCGTGCAGAAATTCAGAATGTTCTTAAAAATATACGCGATTGAGCTGGTATGATTCCGATCAAGAATTCGCATGAGATTGATGCTATGCGCAAAAGCGCCAGACTCGTTGCAAGATCTCTGGGCTTGGCCGGCTCCCGGATTCGTCCCGGATTGCGCACCGTTGAACTGGATGAAGAGATCGCCGATTTTATCTATTCGAATGATGCAAAACCTGCATTCAAAAATTTCAATGGTTATCCGGCGAATATTTGTGTTTCGGTGAACGATCAGATCGTTCACGGTATACCGGGAAACAGAGTGCTTGAAGAAGGCGATATCGTCAGTGTAGATGTTGGTGTGGAATTGGAAGGATATTTTGGAGATTCTGCCAGGACGTTTGCGGTTGGACAGATCAGTAATGAAAAGCAGCGATTGTTAACCGTGACCGAGGCTGCCCTGATAGCGGGTATCGAACAGGCGAAAGAAGGAAATCGCCTGCACGATATCGGACATGCGGTGCAGCAGACCGCGGAACAAGCCGGATTTTCGGTCGTAAGAGACCTGGTCGGACATGGTATTGGAAGGGCGTTACACGAACCGCCGGAAGTGCCTAATTTTGGTAACCCCGGAAGCGGACCGCGACTGCAAAAAGGAATGGTACTGGCCATAGAACCCATGATCAATCTTGGATCTCACGAGATCGAGGTCGAAAATGACCGGTGGACCATCATTACCAGGGATGGTCGACCCTCAGCTCATTTTGAGCATACAATTGTGATTACTGATCGCGATCCGGAAGTGTTAACAAAAGAATAATATCTGGGAGATTTATGTCTAAAGAAGCTACAATTAAAGTCGATGGAACGATTCTGGAAACATTACCCAACGCAACTTTTCGCGTAGAGCTGGAAAATGGTCATAAAGTATTGGCCCATATATCGGGCAAAATGCGGATGCATTTTATCAAGATTTTGCCCGGCGATAAGGTAACTGTAGAGTTGTCGCCATATGATCTGACACGTGGAAGAATTACTTATCGCTACAAATAAAGTCTTTAGGAGTATTAATTATGAAGGTGCGAGCATCTGTTAAAAAGATATGCGAACATTGTAAAATCATCCGCCGTAACGGCCGGGTTCGCGTTATTTGTAAGAAAAATCCAAGACATAAACAGAGACAAAGTTAAAAACCAAAGGAGTACAAGTTGGCTCGAATTGCTGGTGTTGATCTACCTCGTGATAAAAGAGTTGAAATTGCCTTGACTTATATTTACGGGATAGGTCTGAGTACATCCCAAGTTATTTTGAAAAAGGCAGGCGTTGATCCTGACAAGCGCGTAAATGACCTTTCGCCCGATGATGCGGCCAAGATTCGCGATGTGGTTTCCAATTATAAAGTAGAAGGCTCATTGCGCAGTGAAGTACAAATGAATATCAAGCGATTGATGGATATCGGATCCTACCGTGGTCTTCGACATCGGCGCGGCCTGCCGTCACGAGGTCAGCGGACGCATACAAATGCGAGAACAAGGCGAAGCCGTCGCGGCAATGTTGGTATTCGGAAGAAAAAAGTATAACTATTCAATAAAAGAGGTGTACTTTGGCTACCCAAAGAAAACGAGGAATAAAAAAGAAAGAAAAAGTTGAAGCGAACGGTATCGCTCATGTTAAAGCAAGTTTTAACAACACCAATATAACCATAACGGATGTATACGGTAACGTGATATCATGGGCAACCTCCGGACGGTCCGGATTCAAGGGCTCTCGCAAAAGCACGCCTTTTGCCTCCCAGCTTTCTGCTGAAATGGCGGCCAAGGAAGCCTATGATCTCGGGTTGCGACGGGTTGAAGTTCTGGTAAAAGGCCCCGGTTCCGGCCGTGAAGCTGCCGTCCGGTCATTACAGGCCGCAGGCCTTGAGATTACCGCTATTCGTGATGTAACACCTATACCGCATAATGGTTGTCGTCCACCGAAAAGACGGCGCGTTTAAGTCAAGTTGAGCCGGCATATATTATTGACGATGTGCCGCTCATATTACACGTATTTTAAGGAGGTTTCGATTTATGGCCCGCTATACAGGACCTGTGTGCAAATTATGTCGCCGCGAGGGTGCGAAACTATTTTTAAAGGGAGCCCGATGCAGCTCCAATAAATGCTCTTTTGAGAAACGCGGATATGCTCCCGGCCAACACGGACGGATGAGACGCTTCAAGAAATCCGAGTATGCCATCCAGTTGCGCGAAAAACAGAAGGTAAAACGCACTTATGGTCTGCTGGAACAACAATTTCGCATCTATTTTAAAAAGGCGGAAAAAGCCAGTGGTATTACCGGTGAGAATCTGATCAAGATGCTTGAATTTCGTCTCGATAATATTGTCCACCGGTTAGGTTTGGCCTCTTCGCGCTCTCAAGCGAGGCAATTAATACGACATCGCCATGTGATGGTTAACGAACGACTCGTCGATGTTCCATCATACCAGGTAAAAGCCGGCGATCTGATCCGCATCCGACCAAAAAGCAGACAGCTGGAAATGATTCACAATTCGATGAAAAAAGTCCGAGACGGAAAACTTGTTCCATGGCTATCCTTAGACAAAGCGAAAATGGAAGGTGCAATTCTGGAAGTACCTTCCCGCGATCAGATTCCTGTGAATGTCAACGAAAACCTGATCGTCGAGTTGTATTCTAAATAATTAAATCTAATGATTAATTTAAATGGAGCATTATATGGCCTTACCGACATTTCAGATGCCTGAGAGCATCGAATTGGATGAATCGACATATAATAATACATACGGAAAATTCATTGTTCAACCTCTGGAACGCGGATTCGGCACCACCATAGGCAATGCTTTGAGAAGAGTTCTTTTGTCATCCATACCCGGTGCTGCTATCACCAATTTTCGTGTTGATGGTATTGTGCATGAATTCAGCACCATCGATGGCGTACAGGAAGATGTCTCCGAAATTGTTTTGAATCTCAAGCAGGTGAAAATCAAACTTGTCGACAAAAAACCGGACAAGATTGTCATTGATTTAAAAGGGGCAAAGGATTTTACCGCTGCGGATATACAAGCGGCCAGCACTGGATTTGAGATTCTCAATCCTGAACAGCACATTGCCACTTTGAATGATAGCGCTGAATTTAAGCTTGAACTGCGCATTGGCCGCGGCCGCGGATACGTACCGGCGGAAGACAATAAAATGCCGGATATGCCCATCGGAACCGTGCCCATAGATTCCATCTTTAGTCCGGTGACCCGGGTTACCTATACGGTTGAAAATACCCGTGTCGGTCAAAAAACCGACTATGAACGCCTCATTCTTGAAATTTTTACCGATGGCAGTATTACTCCGGATGATTCTTTGAGTTATGCCGGCAAGACAATCAAAGATCATATTGAGCTCTTTATCAACTTTGATATCGAACCCGAAGAAGAAGAACCGGCAGAAATTGACGAAGAAACCATGCGGATTCGTAAATTACTGCAGATGAGCGTTGACGAGCTCGAATTATCCGTTCGATCTCATAATTGCCTTGCTGCAGCTAATATTAAAACCATTGGTGATCTGGTCAAACGCGATGAACAGGAAATGCTCAAGTTTAGAAATTTCGGCCGCAAGTCCCTGAGTGAATTGACCAAAATTCTCGAAGAAAAAGGGATCCATTTTGGTATGGATGTCGATAAATATTTGAAAAAATCCGATGAATAGTATAACTTTGTAGCGCACAAGGATAATAAAATGAGACATTTAAAATCAGGCAGAAAACTCGGGCGAACCACCAGCCATCGCAAGGCCATGCTGGCCAATCTGGCGACATCGCTCCTGGAGCACAAGAGTATTGTTACCTCTACTCCAAAGGCGAAAGAAGCCCGAACGGTCGTTGAGCGTTTAATTACCTTTGCCAAACGAGGCGACTTGCATGCCAGACGAATGGTTCTTCGTACGATAAAACATAAGGAAATCGTTAAAGAATTGTTCGATGAAATCGCACCACGATATCAGGATCGCAATGGTGGTTATACCCGTATTATAAAAATTGGCCGTCGAAATGGCGATAACACGCCTCTGGCGATTTTTGAACTCGTCGGTTATGAATCTTTCAAGGCGGAAAAAATAGAAAAACAACGGCAAAAACGTGAAGCAAAAGCAGAAGAGAAAGAGAAAGAGGTCGAAACAGGCGAGGAAGAACCTGAAAGCGAACAGCCTGAAAAATAGATTGTCTGTATTAGTTGACAAAAAGTATATATAGAGGGCAATCTCGCAGATTGCCCTTTTTTATGTAAGGCTTTGCTACAAATAAATTCGGAACTTGTTTTCTATTACATCGTTTTACAAGCAAACCCTTAACCAGTGCTCAGGATATTTTATGAAAAAGTTATACCTATTGTTGCTGCTAACGATTTTTATCTGGAATTGTGGCCAGGAGAAATCCATTCCCAATGGTTATGAAGCGCTCATCCGGGATAATAAAGGCGAGCTCATAACCACAACCCTAAAAGCGGTGGATACCGCGGAGCTTTGGAAAACGCCTTCGACGGGGTATAATGAATATTTTTTACTCGGCCAGTATAATAATATTCGGACCCATACGATTATGCGTTTTTATCCTTCCGTATATCTTGACTCCGCCAGAGTTGAATCAGCTGAATTGTTTCTGTCTCAGAGCAATTCTTTTGGCCAGGGGGATAGTATGAGTGTTACGATTTATCCGGTTTTGTCCCCGGACTGGCTTGAAAGCAGTGTGACCTGGAATACCATAGAACCCCTTTATGATGCCACCGATCCGATTATAAACTTTAAGATCGGAAATGCGGACACAAGCCTTATATCCGTTCCCTTCCCTGCAGATCGAGTCAATGAATGGATTTTGACTGAAGACCTGGATGCCAATGTCAGGAATAACGGTATATTATTTCATATATCTCAAGCCGATTTTATGGTCCAGTTTCCGAGTTCCGATTTACAGGTTAGTGAACCTTATTTGAGATTGATTTACGAAAACGAAGAGGGTAATAAGGATACGACCGACGTTATTGTCACCGAAGAAGCCACTCTTTATGAATATGAAAACACAGAAGAAGAAAACCGCGCCGTTACCGGACTGGAAACAATTCATATCGACAATCTGCAGGGATATCGCGCTATGATTCGATTCGATTTGTCTGCTGTCCCCATTCAGGCGAGTGTTCATCAGGCTATTCTCTCCCTGCCGATAGATACTGATAAAAGCTATAGCAACGAAGAAGGAATAAATATTAAAGTCAATGTCGTGCTTTTGGACACCACCCTTCAAAATCCAACCTGGTACAACACCAATGTCAGTGTGGATAGTGCATTACAATATTTACCTCAAACGATAGCTGCCACGGATGTGAGCGTTCTCTCTTTTGCAGATCAGACAAATATACAGTATATGTCCCGTATCGTTCAGAATTGGTTGCTGGAACGGAATCCCAACCATGGATTGCTGTTACAGTCATCAGAATATGGGTTTAATCCGTATTCTATACATTTTTATACCGGTAAAATCGATTCGAGCAGAGTTCCTGAATTGAAAATTACGTATTCACTGCCTCCTGCAGCAAAATTTTAAATTGGACAAGGAAATCATGATATGAAAAATCGCATTTTATTGGTCATTGGTATTCTCGTCATCACTTCATTCGCCATGGCGGATTCATTTTATTCATCGCTTGGCCTTGGATTACCTAAATATTTTATTTCCACCAAATCTGCCGGCATGGGAGGGGTGGGCCTGGCTATTGCCGATCCGCTGAGTCTTAATAGTATCAATCCTGCAGCCTTTTATATAGATGGTGTCACCACAGTGAGTCTTGATTTTCAGGTTGAATCCGCTGATATAAAAAACACCCAATCCAAAGTCAATATGCGCGACGGAAATGCCGTTGGATTTCACTTTGTTTTTCCTCTGCATAAATCGATCACCTTTTTATCATCACTAACTCCGAAAGTGATCTCCCGTTACCATTTGTCAAGTCAACAGGAATTGGATGATATCGAATTTTTAAAAAAGGTCAATGGTAATGGCGGTCTTTCCTCTGCAAATCTGGGACTCCAGTATAGCCAGGGCAGAAAGCTGTTGATCGCTGCACAGATGAATTACTATTTTGGCAGTCACAATGAAAACTGGAAAACCGTTTTTTTAACCGATGGTTATGTTGATGGTGAAGATGAGATCACAAGCCATTTTTGGGGAGTTGGTTTTTCAATAGGAATGCTGGCACGGCCTCTGAATAACCTGAGCATTGGAATGGTTTATTACAGCACGAGCAATATCGATGTTGAAACCTCTATGACTTTATCGAGTTTCTATCAGCCCAGCGTTAGTCGGACAAAGCTGGATTATCCGTCTTCATTCGGTTTTGGGCTTGGCTATCAAATCAAAAAGCTTTTGGTTGGCCTTGATTATTACAATCAACAGTGGTCTCAATATTCTGTCGAAAACGGCGAGTCAAGTCAATTAAATAATTATTGGCGTGTTGGCAGTGGAATCGAGTACCAGGATGCAAAGGCGACAAATGTAAGGTATTTACGGCGGGTGATTTACAGAATCGGTGCCTATTATGCCAAACTTCCATTCAGCAACTCTGAAAATGAATCTGTTTCCGAGCAATTCGTGACAGTCGGTCTTGGGCTACCCTTTTTACGAAATCGCGGACGCGTAGATTTAGCGCTGGAATATGGAAAGCGCGGTGTCCTTGAACATGACCCTTATCAGGAAAATCTATTCCGAATCTCCTGCAGTATTACCGGTGGAGAATTATGGTTTCAACGCCGGCCGAGATAAAAAAATTCTTGCATTTTTAAATGCTTTTCGTTAAAATTTATTCTATTATTTCCACCCTTGCAAATTAATTTTTTTTAAGAATTTAGAGTTTCTAAATCATCAGAGGAGGAATAATTCGTGAAATTTACAAAGGTCTCACAGACAGTGGCCACAGTTCTGGTATTTCTGTTTTTTGGAGCTTTGGTTACAGGTTCGATGCTGAGCAGCTGCGCTCCCACCGGCGAGGAGGAGGTCACAATCAGCCCGGAACGTCAGAAAGCTATACAGGATTCTTTGAAACGTGAATGGGAAAAAAAGCTGAATATAGCCTGGAGCCTCGGCTATGAAAATTACAAGAACAAAATGTACCGCGACTGCCTGAAACACTTTTGGAAAGTTGCTGAACTGGATACCGTCGAACGCTTTCCCCTGGTGTACAATTACCTCGGCGAATCTTACATCAATCTGGATATTCCGGATAGCGCGAGGATTGCCTATGAATTGGGGGTAGAAAACTATCCGCAAAAGGCATATTATCATCGCAATCTCGCCTATATTCTCAATGCACAGGGCGAGATCGAGGAAGCGATTCCGCAGTATAAAAAGGCTATCGAGCTCGATGATGAACCCAAAGCCGATGACTATCGCGTTTTGGGCAATCTCCTGATTCGGTCTGACCGGATTGATGAAGCTATTCCGGTTTATCAAAAGCTGATAGAGCTTGATCCCAGCGACCCAGAAGCCCAAAATATTTTGGCCCAGGTACTCAAGACGACCGGCGATGAAGATGCAGCCCTGGAAGCTCAGGAAGCCGCGCTGGAAAAAGATCCTGATAATACAAAACTCATGTACAGCCTGGGTGAATCCTATTTTAACCGCGGTGAGTATCAGAAAGCCGTTGAAAAATTCAAGATGTATATCGAAAGATTTCCCGAAGATACCTATGCGCTTGAGTTTTTAGGAAATGCTTATCAGAATCTGGGAAAATTTCGCGATGCGATTGCTACCTATGAAAGAATTCTATCTCTCAAACCGGACAACAAGAAGGTCTTGTGCGAAATGGCAACCTGCTATCGCGAACTTGGACAATATCCCAAAGCCCGGCGCACAGCCAGACAGGCCCTGAATATTGATCCGGATTATGGTCTTGCCCATATCGTCATCGGCGAAATCTATGAATCTGCTGCCGATGACTGTATCAGCAAACGAGAAAAACGGGTCACCAATATCGATGATAAACTCGTTTATCAGTTGGCTTTTAATGAATTTGCAAAAGCCGCTGAGGACCTAATGTATGCGGACCTGGCCCGAAGAAAAATGAACTATATCAAACCCGAGATTCCAACCACTGAAGATAAATTCATGCATCCGAATCTGACAAAGGCACGTTTGGATTGCTACCAATGGATTTACTAATCTGTTAATAAGGATTGCGGCGGTATTTTTGCTGCAATCCTTTTTTTTATCATTCAGTTGCGGATGAATACCGTTTTTATCTGCCAGTAATGGTATTTGTCTCCGGGTATATTGTTTACGAACAATTCTGAATGATCAGATGCAATAATTGATTTTGCTATGGCTAACAGCTCGTTTTGTAAAAGATAAAGAAAGGTGCCCGTTAAATAGACTGGAGACGGGTGAAATAGCATATGTATCTAAAAGAGACTGATCCTCAAGTCTATAGAGCGATTACCGATGAGATTAAACGGCAGAACGAAAAATTGGAGCTGATCGCTTCTGAAAACTTTGTCAGTACTGCTGTCCTTGAAGCAATGGGCCAGGTTATGACCAACAAGTACGCAGAGGGATACCCCTCTAAACGCTACTATGGCGGTTGTGACTATGTCGACGTTGTGGAAGAGCTGGCCCGGGAACGCGTAAAAGAATTATTTGGCGCCGATCATGCTAATGTACAGCCGCATTCCGGCTCGCAAGCCAATATCGCAGCCTACTTTTCACTGATCAACTATGGGGATACCGTCATGGGAATGGATCTTTCCCATGGTGGACACCTGACACATGGAAGTCCGGTGAATTTTTCAGGACGTTTTTTCGATATGGTTCATTATGGTGTGAGAGAAAACGGATATATCGATATGAACCAGGTCGAAGAAATGGCGCTCAAAGCAAAACCAAAATTGATCATAGCCGGTGCCAGTGCTTATTCCCGAAAAATTGATTACGAGGCGTTTCGCACCATTGCCGATAAAGTCGGAGCCAAATTGGTTGCAGACATTGCTCATCCGGCGGGTCTTATCGCTACAGGGTTGATCCCCAGCCCGATTCCACACTGTCACATTGTGACTTCCACAACCCACAAAACCCTGCGCGGACCCCGCGGCGGCTTGATCCTTGTCGGCCGTGATGCTGAAAATGATATGGGAATCAAAAGTCCTAAAGGACGTTTGAAAAAGATGTCAGAGATCGTCGATTCGAATATTTTTCCCGGGTTTCAGGGGGGTCCCTTGATGCATGTTATCGCTGCCAAAGCTGTAGCTTTTAAAGAAGCGTTGCAACCTGATTTTGTTGATTATCAAAAACAGGTTATCGCCAATGCCAAGGCGCTTGCCAATGCATTGACTCGAAAGGAGTATCAGATTGTCTCTTCAGGAACAGATACCCATTTAATGCTCATCGATTTGCGTAACAAAGAGGTTACCGGGAAAAAGGCAGAAAAGCAGCTTGAAGCTGCCGGCATTACCATAAATAAAAACATGGTACCCTTTGATGATAAGAGCCCGTTCGTCACCAGCGGTATTCGCCTAGGTACTCCTGCGGTGACCACCCGCGGTATGCAGCAAAATGAAATGCAGGAGATTGCCGACCTGATCGATACCGTCATTACCAATATTGATGATGATGCGGTATTGGATCGTGTTCAACACAACGTTAATGAACTGTGTGATCGATTTCCATTATACCATGAGGTGGTCAAATGATCTCGTTTATTTGCAGATACTTGGCCTTCTGATTATATGAGATGTCCTTTCTGTAATTATCATGACACCAAAGTAATTGATTCTCGGACTCGCAATGGGGGGCGAACCATCCGAAGGCGACGAGAGTGTTTAAAATGCAGGCGTCGCTTTACCACAAAGGAACATGTAGAACATATTCCGCTTTGGGTAGTCAAAAGAGATGGCCGACGTGAAGAATTTGACCCCAAAAAATTGATACGGGGTATTCAGTTTGCCTGTATTAAACGTCCGGTATCGGTTGCCAAGATTGAAGAAATGGCATTTCAGATAGAATTTGAACTTCGTGATAAAGGTATTGAAGAGGTGGAATCCATAAAACTCGGTGAAGCGATTATGAAGGGGCTTAAAAAGCTCGATGAAGTCGCTTTTGTCCGTTTTGCCTCTGTCTATCGCAATTTTCAGGTAAAAGAAGAATTTTTAAATGAAGTAAAACATTTGAAATAATGATCATAAAAATGTGTCCTTTTCCTTACTCTTCAAATCTACCGTTCGATCCCCTGAATTTTATGCATAGCTTGTAGGAGTTGAAAAATTGGGACTTGTAAAACAACGAACATTTTTGGGCGGGATTCATCCTCCGGGAAAAAAGCATCAGACTGAAAAGTTCGCAACCGAAACACCGCCGCTTCCGCCTGAGGTCATTATTCCTTTACAACAACACATCGGAGCTCCTTCAGAGCCTGTGGTTGAGAAAGGGAGTCGGGTGGATGTCGGTGATCCTCTTAGCAAATGCGAAAAATTTGTATCCGTTCCTGTACATGCTTCGATTTCGGGCACTGTAACCTCCATTGAAGAACGACTTCATCCATCCGGAATGAATCAATTGTCCGTTATTATTGAAAATGACGGAAAAGACCATTGGCGATCTGATATTCAATTCGATCAGGACTATTTGGACCTTTCTATCGATGATATGCGTGACCGCATACGCGATGCCGGTATTGCCGGAATGGGGGGTGCGACGTTTCCAACTCATGTCAAACTCTCTCCGCCCCGGGATAAAGAGATCGATACCCTCATCATAAACGGAGCAGAATGCGAGCCATTTTTAACCTCTGATCACCGGTTGATGCTGGAGGAACCAAAGAAAATTCTGCTCGGTATTCAGATCATGGCCAGGATACTCGAGGTTAAAAAAATCATCATTGCGATTGAGAAAAACAAACCGGACGCCATCAGGATGATGCGAAAAAACTGTAATGAAGGGAATTTTTCATATCGTGTGCCTGGTCTTCCGGTTAAATATCCACAAGGTGCTGAAAAACAACTGATTTATGCCATCACCCGCCGCCGCGTCCCTGCCGGTGGGTTGCCCATGGATATCGGATGTGTCGTGCATAATGTCGGTACTGCCGTGGCTGTTTATGAGGCGGTTGCATATAAACGCCCTCTGGTGGAACGTTTTGTCACCGTGGCAGGTCCGGGCGTCCAACAACCCAAAAATCTGCGGCTGCGAATCGGAACCCCTTACCAGTATATCTTTGATTATTGCGGCGGTTTGAAAGAAAGCACTGCCGAGATCATCATGGGAGGACCGATGATGGGAATTGCCCAGAGCTCTCTCGATGTACCGGTTATAAAAGGGACTTCCGGATTGCTTGCCTTTGAAAAAAGAAATGTTTTGAACAAAGCGGAGAATGTCTGTATCTCCTGTGCACGCTGTGTAGATGCCTGTCCGATGAAACTTATGCCGACGACAATAGCCAATTATGTAAAACATGGCTATTTTGACAAGGCAGATGAATTCAATGCCCTGGACTGTATGGAATGCGGTTCCTGTGCTTATCTTTGCCCGTCACATATCAATTTGGTTCATTATATTCGCTATGGCAAGAGTGAGATCGTAAAAAGAAAGAAAAAAGCAAAAGTAGCTTGATATGCAAACTCTAGAGATAGGTAAATGGAAGAAAAATTATTTGTTAAAAGCTCTCCCCATCTAACAGACCGGGAATCTGTTCCCCGTATTATGTATTCCGTTGTCCTGGCGTTAATACCCGCCGGTATCGGTGCTGTATATTTTTTCGGCGTTCGGGCATTGTGGATTACCCTCATCAGTATCGCTTCCGCAGTCGCCACAGAATATCTTATTCAAAAATTTCGCAAGGTGCCTGTAACCATCAGTGATGGCAGCGCCGTGCTTACAGGCGTACTGCTCGCCTATAACGTTTCGGTCCAGGTGCCGCTCTGGATACCGGTGGTCGGTTCCTTTTTCGCTATCGCCGTCGGAAAGCAGGTTTTTGGCGGACTGGGGTTTAATCCCATGAATCCGGCCTTGCTCGGACGAGCTTTTTTATTGGCTTCCTGGCCGACACATATGACTATTTTCGACAAAGCCATTCCGCGCGGCGGTACGGTTTCCGGTATCGACGTTATTACCTCTGCAACACCACTAAATGTTTTAAAACAGTCCAAGGATATTCTGGCCAATGCTTCTGATTTTCCGGTCGAAAAGGTCACCCAGGCACACCAGGCTCTGGCTCAATTGTATGATGCCAGCGAAAAATTGTTTTGGGGCCAGATCGGCGGGTGTATCGGAGAGACCTCTGTTTTTCTTCTGCTGCTGGGAGCCGCATATCTCATGTATAAACGCTATATCGGCTGGAAAATACCCTTTTCATACCTCGGTACCGTAGCCTTGCTTGAATGGGTTTTCGGTGGTACTGAAGGATTATTTACCGGTGTGGTTCTCTTTCACCTCTTCTCCGGTGGCCTGATGCTGGGTGCTTTTTATATGGCAACCGATATGGTAACTTCTCCGGTGACGTTTAAAGGCAGAATATATTTTGGCATCGGCTGTGGAGTGATCACGGTTCTTATTCGGGAAATCGGGGGATATCCGGAAGGCGTTTCATATTCCATCCTGCTGATGAATCTGACTGTTCCGTTGATCAATAGATACACAAAGCCCAAAGCTTTTGGAGGTAAGAAGGCGAAATGAAAGATATCCTTAGACTGGGCAGTATACTGATGTTAACCACCGCAGTTGCGGCTGTTGGACTTGCAGCTGTCTATTCTGTTACCAAGCCGCGTATAGAAGAGCAAAAACGGTTGGCTATTGAAAACGCGCTTACCCTGGCACTGCCCATGGTTGAAAAAGATGCCATTGTACCAGCTGGTGATCAAAGCGATATACAATATTATAAAGCCTACGAGAGTGCTGAAAAGGATACCTTGGTCGGATATGCGTATATCACCCGGGGTGCCGGCTACTCTAGTACGATCGAGACCATGGTGGGGGTAGACAGCAGCGGCAAGATCGTTGGCTTGAAAGTACTTGATCAAAAAGAAACACCCGGGCTCGGCACCAAGATCGAAGAAGTCAAATATGGAGAGAGTGATCCCTGGTTTACGCGCCAGTTTATCAACAAGCCGGCTGCAAAGGTTCAGTTGGAGAAAGATGGTGGATCTATTGATTCCATAACCGGGGCAACCATTTCATCCCGGGCGATGACCAATTCAATTGCAGAAGGTTATCATGAATTGCAAGAAGCTGTAAAAAATCAACAGAATTGATATCCGGTTTGGAGTAAAAATGTCGCTTTTTAAAGTATTTTCCAAAGGGTTATATGATCAAAATCCGGTTTTTAAGCAGGCATTGGGATTATGCCCAACGCTGGCTGTAACCGGTTCCATTGAAAATGGTCTTGGAATGGGAATTGCATCTACATTTGTTCTCTTGTGCTCCAATTTACTCGTTTCGCTTGTTCGTAAAGGTGTACCCAACAAAATCCGTATTCCTATATATATCGTCGTTATCGCCTCCTTTGTCACCATCGTTGACCTGGCAATGGCAGGCTTTGTTCCCGATCTTCACAAATCTCTGGGAATTTTTGTTCCTCTCATTGTCGTTAATTGCATGATACTCGGACGCGCCGAATCGTTTGCCGGGAAAAACAATGTCGGTTTGTCACTTCTCGATGGCCTGGGTATGGGAGTTGGATTTACACTGGCTCTGGTTGTAATCGGTGCGATTCGCGAATTTTTAGGAAACGGCAGCCTTCTCGGTATTCCTGTTATCGGAGCAGGCTATGAACCGGTTTTAATTATGATCTTGCCCCCTGGTGCCTTTTTAACCATCGGATTTGTGCTTGGATTCTTCAATTGGCTCGAGAATAAACGTAACGCTTGACGGTAACCTGTGATCATTTTGAGGTATGTATGGATTTTCAAACATTAATGATTATCGCTGTTGGTGCTATATTTATCAATAATTTTGTGTTTGCCCGATTTCTCGGGATTTGCCCCTATATCGGGGTCTCCAAACAACTCGATTCTGCTGTTGGTATGGGTGCTGCGGTGATTTTCGTGATGACATTGGCATCCACAGTCACCTGGCTCATCTATCACTATCTTCTGGCCCCTTTGCCGAGCAATATTTTCGTAAAAATGCTGTCGCTTTCATCTCCACCTGACCTCACCTTTTTAAAAACAATAGCGTTTATACTGGTTATCGCTTCACTGGTTCAATTCGTGGAAATGGTTATTCAAAAAACCAGTCCTGCTCTTTATAAATCATTGGGTATCTATCTACCGCTTATCACCACAAACTGTGCGATTCTGGGGGCAGCTTTGCTCAATATCGATGAAAATTTTATGTTTATCGAAAGTATTGTGCATGGCTTTGCTGCCGGTGCGGGATTTACCCTTGCTCTTGTACTGATGGCTGGTATTCGTGAAAAACTCGATCTGGCAGATATCCCTCCGAGTCTTCGGGGTATACCCATTGCTTTTATAATGGCAGGATTAATGGCCATCGCTTTTCTCGGATTTTCAGGTCTCAAGCTAGGTTAATAATTTATGGTTGATAAAAATAAAAATTCAAATGCTTCAAAATCCGGCTCTGAAGAAGAAAAACCGGACAACAAGAAAGATCAAATGCCGACCCGGGATGAGTCTAAAGAAGCAGAAACAGAAGAAAACGCTGAATTTAAAGGCATTTTTGACGATAAACGAATGCCATTTCTCGAACATCTGGAGGAACTACGCTGGACGATTCTTCGCAGTGTCATTGCAGTGTTTATCGGAGCTATTATCTGTTATGTTTTTTCCAAACAAATTGTCACTTTTTTGCGACAGCCGGCTCCTGACGATATCAAACTTATTTTTCTTGCTCCGACTGAAGGATTTATGATCTACTTAAAAGTGGCCATTTTTTCCGGTATAGTGCTGGCATTGCCTTATGTTGCTTATGAATTTTGGAAATTCATCGTACCCGGTCTCCTCGATAAAGAAAGAACCCTGGTACTACCCATTGCATTTTTTACCACCCTGTGTTTTGTCATTGGCGCCTCCTTTGCCTATTTCATCATCATCCCTTTTGGACTGCGCTTTTTGCTCGGGTTTCAAACCGATTTTCTGGAAGCGACGATTGCGATTGGAAAATATCTCGGTTTCGTGGTTACGATTATCCTGGTTTTTGGAGTCGTATTTGAACTGCCGGTCTTGTCCTTTTTCCTGACCAAAGTGGGTATTTTATCCCCGCATTTTTTGAGATCGAAACGCCGTTATGGTATCGTCATTATTTTTATATGCGCGGCTGTCCTTACACCACCGGATATTTTTACACAACTTATGCTGGCAGGGCCATTGATTTTTCTGTATGAAATCAGCATTTGGGTCTCTAAACTCGTCTATCAAAAAAACAAGGCTTCTGAATAGCAATTGGCACAGTTGTTTTATTCTGAACCGGAAATCATCAAGAGGGAGGAGGAATCGTACTTGGGGTTTCGAGCTGGGCAAGGTATTGATCTGCATATTCATTCTGTCTATTCTGACGGTATCCTTAGTCCCCAAAATATAATTGAAATAGCACTCGTTTGTCAATTGGCTGCAATTTCTATTACCGATCATGATCAGCTCACATGGGATAATCATTATCCGATGGAACTTGATATCAAAGGGATCGAAATTATCCCTGGAATCGAATTGAGCTGTGATTATAAAACCAGAGAGATTCATCTGCTGGGGTATTATTTTGATCCCGACAATTCCGAAATCATGGAATATTCGAAAAAAATGCACCTTCAACGCGAAATTCGCGCTGAAAAAATACTTGACCGGTTGCAGCAATTCGGCATTGATCTTTCCATCGACGAGGTGGTTGAAAAAGCAGGACCTGGTATTATCGCACGACCCCATATCGCCCAGTTAATGCTGAAAAAAGGTTATGTTCATACCTTTCAGGAAGCCTTTGACAAGTATCTAGGCGAGTTTGGTATTGCAAATATCCAGAAACAACATCTTGATTTTATTCAGGGTATCGAGTTGATACACAAAGCCGGTGGTCTGGCGTTTTTGGCACATCCCATTTTTTACCAGAATTTACGTCTTTACGATGATTTGATCGATGCCGGTATCGATGGTATCGAAAGCATCCATCCTAAACATTCTCAATCCGATGTTCAGCTTTATCGCGATATTGCTGAAAATTACTCTCTTCTCGAATGTGGCGGATCGGATTTTCACGGTTTTTATACGGCTGAATCTGCCATTGGCCATCCCTTTGTTCATGCCGATATTTTAACGAAAATTAAGGAAAAACTCGTTTCCAGGAATTAAGCGGAGAAGCAATGCCTGATAAGTATAAAGTTTTATTTTTGCCGCAAAACAAAACGGGATTCTTTGAAAAAGGAACATCTCTGTGGCAGGCAGCCCTTGAACTCGGTATACACTCCATCCAGGCTGATTGCGGGGGCCTGGGCAAATGCGGCAAGTGCCTGGTGACCGTCAAAAAAGGAGAATTGTCGGGTACAGAGCAGGAGCGAAACATTCTGGATACAGAGAAAAACAACAAAATCAGACTCGCTTGTCAGGCGCAGATTATGTCCGATGTTGTTGTTGAGATTCCCCTCGAGGATGAGACTTCTGGCCAGGTGATTTTGGCAGATGGAGAAACTTCTTTTACCGATCTCGATCCTGCGGTTGTGAAGACGTTCGTCACCCTCGAAAAGCCCCAACTCGAGATGAATCCATTTGATCTTGAAGAACTCAAAGACAAAGTGAGATTCAGCTCTGTTGCGCTGCAGGTACTGCAAAACCTGCCCGAAACCCTGCGACAGGCTGATTATAAAATAACCACTACCTGCTATGCCGATAAACTCATTGATATTGAACCGGGTGACAGCTGTGATACCCGGTATGGCATAGCTGTCGATATTGGCACCACCACTATTGTTGCCAAACTGGTGGATTTGAATAGTGGAGATATTGTCTCAGTGGCCTCCCAGCTTAATGCACAACGCCAATTTGGTGAGGATGTGGTTTCCCGCATTTCCTATGCGTCAGAACAAAAAAACGGCATTCACAAAATCCAAAAGACCATTATCGACCAACTCAACCGTTTGATCGATCAATTGTTGCAGCCGCACTCTTTGAAACCAGACCGAATCTACGAACTGACCATTGCCGGCAATTCGACCATGGAACATTTATTGCTGGGTATCTTGCCGAAATATATGGCGGAATATCCATATGTTCCTGTTTTCCGGGGGCCGATTGAGCTTGCAGCCGCTGAAATCGGTATTAAAATAAATCCGAACGCCATGATCTATCTGCTACCCAATATCGGCCGCTTTGTCGGTGGGGATACGGTAGCGGTGTTATTGACCCTGGCGAAACGTTACCAGGGAACCTGGCTGATGATCGATATCGGTACGAATGGTGAATTGGTTCTCTTTCACAAAGGTGAAATGATCGCTTGTTCAACCGCTGCGGGACCTGCTCTTGAAGGGGCACATATTTCCTGTGGTATGCGGGCCACGACAGGTGCTATCGATCATATCGATCTGAATGGTGATGACCTTATCTTACATGTCATCGGCGAATCCAAAGCCAGGGGTATTTGTGGTTCCGGAATTATCGATGCCATTGCAACCAGCCTGAAAGCCGGCTTTATAGATCAGACCGGCAGGATTCTCGATTCGAATGAATGGCGGGAAGATATAGCTGAACCGCTGAGAGAACGAATTCTGACCTATGACAACTCCAAACAGATACAATTTAGCGATGATTGCACGATGAATCAGAAAGATATCAGAGAAGTTCAACTTGCCAAAAGTGCAATTGCTTCCGGTATTCAAATTTTGCTCAAGCAATATCAGCTCAGCACTGACGATCTTGATGCCATATACCTTGCCGGCGCTTTCGGTCAGTATATCCGGCCGGAAATGGCACAAAAAATCGGATTGTTGCCCGATATAGATCTGCAAAAAATACATTTTATCGGCAATGCAGCGTATGCGGGGGCGGAACTGGCGCTTTGTAATCGTTCCTTTAAACAGCTTGCTCAAGAGCTGGTTGAAAAAGTTAAATACATTGAAATTTCCACAGATATGGAATTCCAAACGCTTTTTGCCGAAAATATGCTTTTTTAAATCCCCCGCAACCTGTGACGTAAAGGATGACGCAATTTTTATGTGAAAAGCCGGCGCCGAATTGTTCCTGAGCGAAGCAATAGAGAGGTCAAACGGGTTAAATCTTTATTGAATTCTTGCCAATCAATGCATTCATATAAACCTGGGAGTCGAGTATGATCAATGAAAAAATTGAACAGGCAGTTGCTATACTTGCTGAACACGATATAGATATGTGGTTGACTTTTGTACGGGAAAGTACTTCCACTCCGGATCCCATGCTCGAGACCATTCTTGGCGGTAATGTAACCTGGGCCTCGGCGTTTATAATTACCAAAGCGGGTAAAAAAATCGCTATCGTCGGTAGTATGGATGTGCAGAATGTTAAGGATCATGCAGATTACGAGGTTATCGGATACAGGGACTCGATCAAGGAACCGTTGCTAAATATTTTGAAAGAGAATGATCCCGGCCGTATTGCAATAAATTTTTCCACAAATGATGTTATTGCCGACGGATTGACCCACGGCATGTATTTGATGCTGAACGATTATCTCAAGGACAGTCCGTTTTCGGACCGCCTCGTTTCCAGTGAAGGCATTATCGCTGCTGTAAGAGGTAGAAAATCGGAATCAGAAGTCAAACGCATCAAAGCGGCAATAGATGAGACTCTGGATATTTATGACCAGGTAACGGGATTCCTGCAAATCGGTAAAAGCGAAAGGGATGTAGCTGATTTTATCCTTGCAAAAATGCGTGCAAAGGGATTGCAGACGGCCTGGGATCCGGATCATTGTCCGGCCGTTTTTACCGGCCCGGATACCGCTGGTGCCCATGCCGGTCCGACAGAGCGAAAAATCAAAGCAGGTCATTTGTTGAATATAGATTTTGGCGTAAAAAAAGATGATTATGTTTCCGATCTGCAACGCACCTGGTATATTTTAGCACCCGGTGAGTCCAATGCACCGGATATGGTGATGCACGGATTCGAGACCATCCGGGATGCCATCCAGGAGGCAGCCAAAGCGCTTAAACCAGGTGTCGAAGGATGGTCCGTCGATGCGGTTGCAAGACAATATATCGTCGATGCCGGATATGATGAATATCCCCATGCGCTCGGTCATCAGGTTGGTCGCAAAGCACACGACGGTTCCGGTTTGCTTTGCCCGAAATGGGACCGCTATAAAAATTTACCCTATTCCATTGTTGAAAAGGGCCAGGTTTTTACCATCGAACCGCGATTGACCGTTGCCGGACATGGTATCGCCACGATAGAAGAGATCGTTCAGGTAACTGATGATGGCTGTATTTTTCTCTCTGAACCGCAAAAAGAGCTAATTCTTATCGGCTAGCCTTTCGCGGTCAGGCCACTTGTTCATTGGGGGTTCGCTGAAATTTGTATTTTTTTACCTGCGAACCCTTTTTATTACCTCGCTTTCGTAAAAGTACTGCAAATTGCTTCCCGGGCTGTATTTGTTTACTTTCTCTTCTGCATAATCCTTTCCCCGTACGTACATATGGATAGAAAATAAAAACTCTCTACAGGCATCGGAGGATGTAATAATGAACAGGATATATGTCATTGTTTGCTCGCTTATACTTTGCTTCTTATATACGACAGCATCAGCTCAGGACGCTACACCTGTCCGGACGGATACGACTGTAACCGTATCCCAAAAACAGAACCAGAATCCGGTGTCGCAGATTAGTTACCAGGGGTACCTGACCGATATAAACGGGAGTCCTATATCCGGCAGTGAAGATGTGCTCATCAGCATATGGAATTCAGCTGCAGGGGGTATAAAATTATGGGAAGAAAACCATACTGTGGATATTATTCGCGGTTATTTTACCGCTGAATTGGGCGCCAAAAACAGTTTTCCCAAAGAGCTGTTCGACGGATCAGACAGATGGCTTCAGGTCAGGGTTGGGGGAGAAGATCTGTATCCCCGTAAGCGCATCAGTAGTATTGCGTACTCGCTCTATTCTGCCAACAGCGCCCGGCTGCATAACCATCCGGTGGAGGATTTTGTGCTGCTGCAGAGTGCACAAGATCATTCACGCAATACAATCGATGCCTCCAGCCTCGGAGGGTATTCGGCTTCTCTGTATTTGACCCGGTCTCAGGTTGAAGCGAATTTCGTACAGCGTAATGTTCCCAATTCCGTCAACAGTTCCATGATACTGGATGGTTCTATTCAGCCACAGGATATAGGCTTTTCTCTCGGAAAGGGGACGATAACGGCGGTAAACACCGATTTTGGTCTCACGGGTGGCGGTACAGACGGTCAGGTAACCGTAAAACTGACATCTGAATTTTATACCGGAAGCGTTTTTGATGATCGATTTGTCAAGCGTCAGGACACCAAAACCATAACCTCCAATATGATTGCGGATGAGCAAATTACCACTATGCATATTAAAAATGGCAGCATTCAGGAAACCGACCTGGCCTTTCCGGTCGGGAAAATGTCTGAAATTCAAACCGGAACCGGTCTCTCCGGCGGAGGTAATTTCGGTGTTGTTACGATTTCATTGCATCCCAATTATCAGAACGGATCCGCATATGATGAACGCTTTGTTAATATTGGTGAAGGAACCAGCGTTACCGGTTTTATGATCAAGGATGAGACCATTACCGGTACGGATATTCAGGATGGCAGCATTGGACCCGGCGAGCTCTCCGCTCAAGTTGGGGATGTGACTGCAGTCTATACGGGAACCGGGCTGTCCGGCGGTAGCAATCAGGGCGATATTTCGCTGCAACTCGCCCCCGGATATATAGATGGATCTGTTTTTGACAGCCGTTTTGTCGGCAAGAATCAGGTCGGAGTGGTAACTTCGGCAATGATCGAAAACGGAACCATTCAACCTATGGATCTGGCCTTTCCGGCTGGTGATATAACCTCCATCAGCACTCAAAATGGTATCAAGGGCGGCAGCCTTTCCGGTGATGTGCTGCTTCAGCTCGATGATGTGTATGCCAACGGGTCTGCCTATGATCCCCGATTTGTCAATGAGAATCAGCTCTCCTCAATCAATTCCAATATGATAATCGACCGCACTATTTTGTCAGATGACCTTGCGGATGCCATTATTGCAGAACGTCATTTTCCAGCGACCCTGCAGATTACCCGTGGCGTTATTTCCAGTCCTGTCTTTTCAGCACGAAATACTTCTATGGCGCCCAGTTCTGTGGCAGTCAATGGTGACGGATATATTGGCGTCCGGGGCGGAGGAACTGTTGGGGTTAAGGGTGAGGGAAGTTTGTACGGAGTACATGCAAAATCCGATTACACCACTGGTACAGCGTTATTTGTTGAAGGTAAGGCTCACTGTACAACAGGAGGCTGGGCTGATGTTGCTGAATATGTGTATGGAACGAAAGGGCTTGAGAGCGGTGATGTGGTTATTATCGATCCGGATGGCAGAAACAGCGTTAAACCATGTGAAAAGCTGAACGACAGCCGTGTCGCCGGTATTGTCTCAACCAACCCAACCATTATGGTCGGTCATTTGGTCGATCATGTCGATGGTTATCCACTGGCGCTCAACGGCATCGTTCCCTGCAAAGTGACCGCCGAAAGGTTCAGTATACGGCCCGGTGACCTTTTGACAACCTCTGATATCAGAGGGCACGCTACTCGGGCGGTTGATCCAAAACCGGGAACCATTATCGGCAAAGCTATGGAGCCGCTCGAAAGCGGAAGGGGTGTGATTAATGTTCTGGTAAACCTGCAGTAAGAGAGGAATCTGTTATGTTCAACAGCGCTATAATGAGAAGAACTTTGTTGTTGGGAATACTGTTTTTTTCAGCTTCCCTCTTCGGACAAAGTCTGCAATTGACCCGGGAATTATTTTTGTCTGCAGCGGGCTCTGGCGAAAATTCCATGATCCGTTTGCAAAGTCAATTCGGCATTACCCACTTTGGTGCTATGAAGAGTCGTCACTTTATTATTGGCCCGACCATTGTGGTTAAATTGGATAGCGGAGCGGTTTCTTTACCAAACTCTTTCCAGTTACTGCAGAATTTTCCGAATCCTTTCAATTCGAGTACTTTTATCGAATTCTGGATTGCAAAGGCGGGTTTTGTTCAGCTTAAGGTTTACTCGGTTTTGGGACGGCACAGAGCCACGCTGGTCTCGAAATATCTAACGAACGGTAAATACCGGATACAATATAGCGGCATCGACGATTCCGGAGAACCGTTATCGAGTGGTGTTTATTTTTGCAAGCTGGATGCCGACAATCTGAACAAGACTATAAAACTGATTATCGTGCGATAGTACTTGAAAAGAACGTTTATCTGCCTGACATTTAAAGAATCCGTATATGGTTTTACCAGGTACTATACTGACGAACGGTAAGCAAAGGGTAACCATTGATTATGAAAACAATTCCTGTCGGACCTCTGAGTGTAAATTGTTATTTATCTGCGTGTGAGCAAACGAAAAAGGGAATGATTATCGATCCGGGTGATCAGGAAGAAATTATTCTACGCTATATCGAACGGGAAATAGACATAGAGTACATTGTTTTAACTCACGCCCATGTTGATCATTTGGCAGCAACGGCTCAGCTACAATCAAAAGTGGGTGGATTGGTTTGTCTACATTCCGCTGATCGTTTTTTGCTCGAAAACGCTGATGCTCAGGCAGAGCTTTTTCAACTTCGCCGTCCGGACAGTTTTACTATCGATATTGATTTAAAAGAACAACATGCACTGAAAATCGGGCATTATGATTTTCAGATTCTGGAGACTCCCGGTCATTCTCCGGGTGGTATATGTTTATACAATGAATCGAGTAAAACATGTTTTGTCGGTGACACCCTTTTTTACGAGTCGATTGGAAGGTCGGATTTACCCGGTGGGGATCACGATGTACTTGTCGATTCAATCAAGAATAAGATTTATACATTACCCGGCGATACCATTCTTTATCCCGGCCATGGTCCCAAAACCGATGTCGAACATGAAAAGACAATGAATCCGTTCACAACCCGGCCGTGATAGCGCCGAATGGCCTGTTTTGGGGGTACATTGGATAATGAGCAGTACTTTTGTATTTTCACCCTCACCCCCCGGGATCGGTTTGTCCTGCCCGAAGAAGAATTGATCATATACAATAACCTGATGAGAATAACTATGTTATTATTCTTATCAAGTTGATAAAAATAATAAATTCAACCCCATTACTTGCCTAAATATTTGAGATTTGCTTTCATATTAATTTCTTGCAAGTTATGCAAAAAATTTCTATACTGGAATGCTATAGAAAAAAATTTATCGATAGGAGGCGATATGGCCGGGAATGATCAGGAATATCCCAAAGTGGTTATCAGGGAAGATGAATGCAAAGGATGCGGTCTTTGTATTGTTTCATGTCCTGAAAATGTATTGTTTGAACAAAAGCATCTGAACCGCCAGGGATTTCATCCTGCCGGATACAAGGGACAAGGATGTACAGGGTGCACGTTTTGTTTTTATCAGTGTCCGGAACCAGGTGCGATTACGGTATATAAAAAAGGTTATGTTGAAGAGGAGGTATCTTGACACATGGCTAAACAACTCATCAAAGGTAATGAAGCTGTTGTTAAAGGAGCCATTTTAGCAGGATGTCGTTTCTTTTTTGGGTACCCCATTACTCCGGCTTCCGAGATTGCAGAGGCAGCAGCTTTTTACATGCCCAGGGTCGGGGGTACGTTTTTACAGGCGGAGAGTGAAGTTGCGTCGATAAATATGGTATATGGGGCTGCTTCCGGTGGTGTGCGGGTCATGACGGCTTCATCAAGCCCTGGTATCAGTTTAAAACTGGAAGGAATTTCCTATTGTGCGGGTTCAGAATTACCCATGGTTCTGGTCGATATAATGCGGGGTGGCCCCGGCCTGGGGAATATTGCTCCGGCTCAGGCGGATTATAATCAAATTGTAAAGGGAGGTGGTCATGGTAATTACAAAATGCCTGTCCTTGCTCCCAATAGCGCCCAGGAAATGTGCGATCTGACCATGCAGGCCTTTGAGCTTGCGGATCAATATTTGAATCCCGCCGTGGTCCTCGCTGATGGTTTTATCGGACAGATGATGGAGCCTGTCGAGTTTCCTCGGGCCGTTGAAAAAATACCGGATAAGGATTGGGCGATCCATACCGATCTCAAGGATGAGAGCCGTCTGATCAGCTCTATTGATCTCGAGCCGGAAATGCTGGAAAAGCACAATCTTAAATTACAGAAGAAATATAGAGAGATTGAAGCAAACCACGTCCAATATGAGGATTATAAAATTGATGATGCCAAAATCATTCTCATTGGATATGGGGTGGTTTCACGGGTTTTGTATTCCGCTGTTGATTCCCTGCGTCAGGATGGTATCAAGGCGGGATTGATACGTCCTGTTTCTTTGTGGCCGTTTCCAAAACAACATATTGCGGATTTGGCCTTAAAGAGTGATGCGTTTCTTGTGGTGGAACTTTCCAATGGTCAAATGGTAGATGATGTTCGTCTCGCCATTAATGGAGTGCGGCCGGTTCATTTTTATAACCGAATGGGGGGGATGATCCCTTCCCCGGAAGAAATCTGTCAACAGGTCAAAAAACTATAAAGGCAATGAATATGGCTAAAGTATTGCAAAAAGCGAATAGTTTTTATGATATCTATGAACGTAAATCAGGTATGAATAAAGATATTACCCATTATTGTCCCGGATGCGGGCATGGGGTTCTGCATAAATTAATCGCTGAAGCTATTGATGATTTTGATATTCGTGACCGAACGATTCTGATTAGTCCGGTTGGTTGCAGCGTCTTTGCCTATTATTATTTTCGGGTTGGCAATATTCAGGCTGCACACGGACGAGCCCCGGCGGTTGCCACCGGTATCAAACGCGCCATGCCGCATAGTATTGTTATCAGTTACCAGGGAGATGGTGACCTCGCTGCTATCGGTGGAAACAATATTATGCAAGCTGCCAATCGCGGAGAAAAGATCACCGTTTTTTTTGTCAACAATGCGATTTATGGCATGACCGGAGGCCAAATGGCACCGACCACTATTGTCGGTCAAAAAACCACCACCAGTCCCTATGGCAGAAAACCGGAGAATGAAGGATACCCGGTACGAATGTGCGAATTGATTTCTACACTTGAGGCTCCCTTGTATGTTGAACGCGTCGCTCTCGGTGATCCCAGGCATACCAATAAAGTCAGGCGCGCTGTGCGCAGAGGACTCAAAAATCAGATTGAGAATAAAGGGTTTTCCTTCGTTGAAGTGCTGTCCGTGTGTCCGTCTGGCTGGAAGATGACATCGGAACAAGCGAAAGATTGGTTGCAGGAAGAAATGGTCAAATATTTTCCTCTCGGTGTTTATAAAGACGAGTCGTCAAAAGTCGAGACGACCGAGGCCAAACCGCACGTCTTCACAATAGACAACATAAATGAAAACCTCTCCATTCCGACCAGAGAGAGTGCTTCTGATAAAGTGGAAAAAAAGCCGCAGCAACAATATCGCAATCCAAAACTCATCATTGCCGGATTTGGTGGTCAGGGCGTCTTAATGCTTGGTTTGGGCCTGGCACAAGCGGGAATGGAAGCTGGTTATCAGGTTTCGTGGATCCCTTCCTATGGCCCGGAAATGCGCGGCGGTACCGCAAATTGTCATGTTAATCTTTCAACGGAAAGAATAGGATCACCAACAGTGTCACAACCCTCTCTGCTCATTGCAATGAATGCGCCTTCACTGGATAAATTCGAGAAACAGGTTGTGAAAAACGGTATGATCCTTTACAATACTTCCCTGATCGATAAAAAACCGGAACGCAGTGATATCGAAAGCGTCGGGATCCCTGCTACCGAAATCGCCGATGAGTTGGGAAACACCCGTGTCGCCAATATGGTGGTACTCGGTGCTTATATCGGATTAACCGGAATCCTGGATAAAAAGACTCTATTTCAGGCATTGCCGAAATTTATTAAACGAAATGCCATGATCCCTTTGAATGAAAAGGCTATCGAAAGAGGCATTGAATTTGTACAAAAATAAACCCAGATGGGCTACCTATTGATTTTGAACAATCCCCGCCTGAACGTTTGGGCGGGGATTTGATTATAATGAATAAAGAAAAATTCGAAAAATATCTGGATTATACTATATTACCCTCCGTTCAAAAACCCGGACGGTATGTGGGTAATGAAGTTAATATGATCCGCAAAGATCAGGATAAAGCTGATTTGCGTATCGCATTGGCCTTTCCCGATGTTTATGAAGTGGGAATGTCCTACATGGGGTTTTCTATTCTCTACCATCTATTGAACCGTCAACCCGATATCTATGCAGAACGCGTCTATGCGCCGTGGATGGATATGGAAGATGCGTTGCGCCGTTATGACCTGCCGCTATATACGCTTGAGACCTACTCACCCCTCGCTGAAATGGATGTCGTTGGGTTTACCCTGCAGTACGAGCTTCACTATACGACCATCCTCAATATGCTCGATATGTCCGGAATACCGGTATTCTCAAGGGACAGAAATGGTTTGCCTCTCATCATCGGGGGTGGTCCCTGTGTTTATAACCCCGAGCCGGTAGCAGCCTTTTTTGATCTTTTTTTAATCGGTGATGCCGAAGAAAATCTTATAAAAGTGATGAATCGCATACGCCACAACAAATTGCAAAATGCTTCCCGACTCGAGCACCTTGAGGATTTACAGAATATTGCCGGTGTTTATGTGCCGGAATTTTACAAGGTTGAATATAAGGAAAAGTTATTCCATGCGATAAAACCGCTGAAATCTGAAACGCCCAAAACCGTAACAGCGCAAACCATCACGCATTTGTCTCCTCAGAATTATGCCATAAAGCCCCTTGTCCCCATCATTGCCACCACCCATGACAGAATATCCCTGGAGATAGCACGTGGCTGTACAAGAGGATGCCGTTTTTGTAACGCCGGTATGATTTACAGGCCGGTCCGGGAACGCCCGGTGGAGGAGCTGGTGCAGCAGGCACAAAATAATCTGCAGGCGAGTGGCTATGATGAAATTTCTCTGGTATCTCTCTCTACATCGGATTTCAGTCAACTCTCTCCACTTCTTGAGGCGCTGTCAACAAAATTTTCATCGCGAAACATCAATCTTTCCTTTCCGTCGTTACGGCCGGAACGGTTTACCCCCACATTGGCAAAATTTGCAAAAGGGGTTCGCAAGTCCGGCTTGACCCTTGCGCCGGAAGCCGGATCCGATCGTTTACGGAAAATCATTAACAAGGATACCACTGAACAGGATCTACTCCGTGCTGCTGATCTTGCCTTCAGGGAAGGGTGGAATCTCATCAAGCTCTATTTTATGATTGGTCTGCCGCGGGAAACATACGATGATTTGGTTGCGATTATCGATCTTATTCAGAAAGTATCGGCGTTGGGACGTCTTTATCATGGTAAACGGCTGAATATCTCTATTTCTCCTTTTGTACCAAAACCGTCAACCCCCTTTCAGTGGGAAGCTCAAAATAGCATTGAGGAGATTGATGAGAAACTTGAATTTTTCAGAAAATCGATTCATAGAAAAAATATAAAACTTTCCTGGAGAGATTCCCGTATTGCATTGATTGAGGGTACTTTGGCAAGAGGGGACAGAGCGCTTTCTGATGTCATCTATTCGGCGTGGAAAAAAGGCGCCAATCTGGAGGGGTGGTCCGAGAATTTCAATTATACGTTCTGGCAGGAAGCTATGGCGTTCCAGCAGCTTGAATTTGATAGCTACTTGCGGGCGAGGCCGCTGCAGGTACCGTTGCCGTGGGAGCATATCGATAAAGGCATCAGCAAATCCTTTCTGCAATCCGAATCGAGACGTGCTCAGGACCTGGAATTTACTCCCGATTGCCGGGATGGAAAATGCAGCCGCTGTGGCCTTACGGTTTGTAACGAACTGGAACCGATTAAACCTCCTTCCGAATCATATTCAGAACCGAACCAAAAGCCACACGACAATCTTGTTTTTTTAAGATTTAAATATCGAAGAGACAAGCGGGTTCGTTTTTTCTCCCACCTCGATTATGCGAGATTGTTTGAACGTGCTTTACGCCGGGCGAATATTGAACTCTGTTTTACTCAAGGATTCAATCCGCATCCAAAGATATCCTATGGTCCGCCGCTTTCGCTCGGTTTTGTGAGCGATGCTGAATATGTTGATATTCAGGTTTATGATATCCCGGCTTTGGAATTCCAGAAACGACTAAACCGGGAACTACCGCCCGGAATTGAAATCATGGAAACCCGACAACTGTTTAAAAAGGATCGGTCATTGAGCGATGTTATCAACCGTATCGATTATGAAATAAGTTTACCTGAATTTTTTACCCCTAAAGCCATTGAGGAGGCCGTTTCAAATCTGCTAAAGCAGGACACAATTAATGTTATTCGCAAAAAAAGAAAAAGTCAGCTCTTGGATATCAAACGATTTATTATTAAATTATATAGAAAAAGACGGATGCTATATCTTCAAGCTCGTTCGGATAAAGGGCATACCGTTAGAATATCAGAACTATTGACATCCCTGTTCCCTGAGCATGACGAAATCACGAGTCAATCCCTTATAAAGCGTAAAGAAATGTGGATTGAACATGGCTCATTACGAGTCACCCCTATGGACCTCTAAAAACAAGCGAGTCTGGAAAATATGTCAAAAGAAATTTTAATCAATGCGTCGATCGGAGAGACGCGAATTGCCATTTTAGAAAATAAGCGGCTGGTGGAACTTTATTATGATCGACCTGAAAATGAACGAATGGTCGGTGATATTTATTATGGTATTGTTGCCAATGTTGTCAGAGGAATGCAAGCCGCGTTTATCAATATCGGATTCAAGCAGGATGCATTTTTGCATTTTTCCGATTTCAAATTAAATCTGGCTGATTTCGATACGGATGAAAGTACAAATCAGAAAACGCACAGAGGCAGGCAGCGAAAAAAACCGCCTCCTGAGACGATATTACGGGCGGGAAAGCCGATTTTGGTACAAGTTACCAAGGAACCCATTGCCAAAAAAGGCGCGAGAATTACGACGAATATCACCATCCCGGGACGATTTATGGTTCTGATGCCGAATGAAAATATTGTTGGTGTTTCCAAAAAGATCAATTCCCGTCGCGAACGAAACCGGTTGAAAAATATCGGTCGAAAGATTCGTCCCAAAGGATTTGGAGTGGTTATCAGAACCGTATCTGAAAACAAGGATGAAAAGTTATTGCGAACGGATCTTAATCAGCTGATGAAAAGCTGGCAAAGAATACGACGTAAAATTTCCCGAACCAAACCACCGGGCCTTGTCTACAAAGATATGGGAATGTTGTCGAGTGTAATTCGGGATTTGTTTACCGAGGACACGGAAAAGCTGGTTGTTGATTCAAAATCCCTGCAGCGCGATATTGTTCGTTACCTGAAAGATGTTTCTTCCACCCTTACCGGAAGAGTAGAGCTTTATAAGGGCAAGATGCCGTTGTTTGATTACTATAATATCGAATCAGAAGTGAATAAAAGTCTGGCGAGAAAGGTTTGGTTGAAAAGCGGCGGGTATATCTTCATCGATCATACCGAGGCTCTTACCGCCATTGATGTCAACAGCGGCCGCTTTATCGGCAGGGGTAACCAGGAAGCCAATAGTTTGAAAATCAACCTTGAGGCTGCCCGTGAAATTGCCAGACAACTTCGTTTACGGGATATCGGGGGTATTCTGATTATCGATTTCATCGATATGCTTGAAGATAAGAGTAAAAAACGCCTGCAGGATGAATTCAATCGGGAGGTCAAAAAGGACAGAGCTCAGATGAGTGTCGCGCCTTTGTCTCAATTCGGTATCGTAGAGGTGACTCGCCAGCGGGTAAGACCGGCTTTGATTTACTCTATTACCGAAGCCTGTCCCGCTTGTATCGGTACGGGGCGAATCGTCAGCAAAACAACAACCGTGGCCAGAATAGAACGATGGATCAAGCGCTACCGCCGCGAAAAGGGCGATCGTTCCATCCAACTCGTCGTTCATCCTGAACTTGCTTCTTTTTTAACCCTCGGTTTCAACAGCCGTTTGAGAAAGATAAATTGGAAATACTGGACGCGCATCAAGGTCGTATCGGAAGAGTCCATGAGTATGGATGAATTTCGTGTCCTGGATAAAGAGGGACAGGAAGAGCTGACTTTGCAATATTTGCCTTGACAAATTAAAATAAATTTACTAAATTTACAGGCTAAATAGTAAAACTTTTGATTTTAATTTTGGAGATGTGTTTTGTACGCAATAGTTGAGATAGGCGGTCAGCAATTCAAGGTAAGCAAGGATGATGTTATCAAAACGCAATTGCTGGAAAACAAAGTGGGCGACAAAATAGAATTCGATAAAGTGCTCTTTGTTTCCGATGATAATAAAATCAAAGTCGGTACTCCTCTTGTTAAGAATGTCAAAATCGAGGCGACCGTTCTCGATCAGATGAAAGACAAAAAAGTTAATATTTTTAAAAAGAAACGCCGCAAGGGATACGAGGTCAAGCGGGGTCACCGTCAACTATTGACCAAAGTTAAAATTGAAAACATTATTTTAAAATAGATATATCCGCCAAAAGATGTGGAGGTGACTGATAATGGCTCATAAAAAAGGTGTAGGAAGCTCGCGGAACGGTCGCGACAGCAATCCAAGCTATCTGGGTGTTAAACGCTATGACGGCCAGGCGGTCAAAGCCGGTAGCATTATTGTCCGTCAGCGCGGAACCCGTGTACATCCCGGAGAAAATGTCGGGATTGGCGGAGATGATACCATTTTTGCCAAAGTTCACGGCACCGTCAAATTTACCACCCGCGGAAAAGCGAAAAAATTCGTCAGTATTATTCCATCCTGAATGTATGGGGCTCTTATCGAGCCCCTTTTTTTATATCCCCCCCGATAAACTGCACTGGAAACATCCCTCTATTATTATATGTACAAAAATTATGCCATTTTTTAAAATTGACTTGACTAAGACGGTTTATTATTTTATATTTTATATCTTGTACATGAGTGTTAAACGGAGGTGAAGATGTCGATTTCCATACACAAAGTTGAAAAAATTGCCCGCCTGGCCAAGTTGTCTTTTTCGCAGAAAGAAAAAGAAAATTTTACCGATCAATTCAATCAAATATTGACCTTTATGGAAAAACTGAACGAGCTGGATACAGAAACGGTCGAACCGACGACACATGTACTTGACCTGCAAAACGCCATGCGTGGAGATACCAGCAAAACCGGTCTAAGTCAGGATGAAGCTCTGGATAATGCACCGCGATCAAAATCCGGATTTTTCAGCGTACCCAAAGTATTGGATAAACAATAATGCGTGTGATAGGTGTCATACCAGCTCGTTACGGGTCGAGCCGGTTTCCCGGTAAACCTCTGGCAGTAATTGCCGGAAAACCGATGATTCAATGGGTCTATGAACGATCCAAACCATCTAAAACCCTGAGCGATTTGGTCGTGGCAACAGATGATCAGCGTATCTTTGACGTGGTTCAGTCGTTCGGTCAGGCTGTTATGACATCCTCTTCGCTTTCATCCGGCAGCGACCGGGTTGCCGCTGTCGTCGAGTCACTTGATGTGGATATCGTTGTCAATATTCAGGGTGATGAACCCCTGATTGAGCCCGAGGCAATCGATCGTGTGGTAAATTGTCTGGCCCGGGATCAACACGCCAGCATGGCAACATTGGTCCATAAGGTGACCAATCCTGCTGCACCGGAGCACAACGATTCGGTTTGGGTTGTACTCGATCATTGCGGATATGCTCTCTATTTTTCCAGAGCAACCATTCCGGCAATTCGCGATGTTGCAGTGGAAAAGCGTGTTCCCTATTTCGCTCATATCGGTCTGTACGCTTTTCGAAAAGAATTTTTATTGCGCTATACGCGTATGTCTTCGGTTCTTGAACATGCTGAAAAATTGGAACAATTGCGCGCGCTTGAGAATGGATACAAGATAAAAACGGATATCATCGATTATTATCCACTCTGCGTAGACAAACCCGAACACCTTAAATTTGTTGAAAAAAGGATAGGACAGTTCAATGCAAAGACGGATTAGGACGAAATATATTTTTGTTACCGGTGGTGTGGTATCCTCTCTGGGTAAGGGGATCGCTGCTGCTTCTATCGGCAGATTGTTAAAAGCCAGAGGTTTTCAGGTCACTATTATCAAACTGGATCCCTACATAAATGTTGATCCCGGTACCATGAGTCCGTTTCAGCATGGCGAAGTTTACGTGACTGATGATGGTGCCGAAACCGATCTTGACCTGGGTCATTATGAGCGTTTTATCGATACCAGTATGTCTCAAAACAATAATGCCACAACCGGACAAATCTATTACACCGTTATTATGCGTGAACGTCGCGGCGATTATTTGGGGAAAACAGTTCAGGTAATCCCCCATATTACCGATGAAATTAAAAACCGAATAACACAAGCTGGTGGAGATGAGAAATACTATGACGTGGTGATAGTCGAAGTCGGAGGCACGGTGGGTGATATTGAAAGTCAACCTTTTCTTGAGGCCATTCGTCAATTTGGTCTGGAGCATGCCCCGAATGAGGTTATGTATGTCCATTTGACGCTTGTGCCGTTTATTAAATCCTCCGGTGAGATAAAAACAAAACCGACTCAACATTCAGTGATGAAATTACGCGAGATTGGCTTACAGCCCCATATGCTTATTTGCCGGACTCAGGTTCCTTTGAGTGAGGAGGCCAGGGATAAAATCGCCCTGTTCTGTTCGTTGCGACCGGAAATGGTCATCGAAGGCAGAGATGTGGATACGATTTATGAAATCCCTCTTGATTTCGAGAAAAATGGCGTCGGTGAAAAAGTTGTTTCCCGATTAAAATTAAAAAAACGGGAACCCGATCTGTCAGGCTGGAAGAGTTTTGTTCACAAAATAAAAAATCCTTCATCATTTGCCCGTATAGCAATTTGTGGAAAATATACCAATCTGCGAGATTCTTATAAAAGTATTATCGAAGCGTTTGTCCATGCGGGTGTTGAAAATGACGCCAAAGTAGAGCTAAAATGGATTGATTCTGAAAAAGTATCAGGAGAAAATCTTGTCAACCTTATGCAGGACTGTTCCGGTCTATTGATTCCCGGAGGATTTGGAGAACGGGGCACTGAGGGTATGGTGGCAGCAGTACAATTTGCCCGAACTCATCTATTGCCTTATTTTGGTATTTGCCTGGGCCTGCAATGTGCGGTGATTGAATTCGCGCGCCATCTCTGTCAGTTGGAAAACGCAAACAGCACAGAATTTGATACGGATACTCCGCATCCGGTTATCGACCTGATGGAGACCCAGATTCCTGTCAAGCAGAAGGGGGGAACGATGAGACTGGGGCAATATCGCTGTGTTCTAAGCAAGGGCTCCAGCTGCTACAAAGCATACGGCCGTAAAGAAATTTCTGAACGACATCGACATCGTTATGAAGTAAACAATCAATACCGCGATAGCCTGGAGGAGAAAGGACTAATGATTGCAGGCATTAATCCGGAGAACAATCTGGTTGAGGCCATTGAAGTAAAAGATCACCCCTGGTTTGTTGGAGTACAATTTCATCCTGAACTGAAATCAAGAGCACTTGGTGCTCATCCGTTGTTTCGGGATTTTATTCGTGCAGCCCTAAATTACGTAAAGCAAAAAAATCGACAACAGGAAGATTAAGATGAAAATTGTTAAAATAGGTACTATCGAAATTGGTCCTGAACGCCCGCTGGTATTGATTGCCGGACCGTGCGTCATTGAAAGTCAGGACCTTATTCTTCGAACTGCTGAGAAAATTCAAAAAATAACCTCCAAACTGGGTTTTCCCTATATATTTAAATCTTCTTTTTTGAAGGATAACCGGTCATCCGCATCGTCTTTTCAAGGCCCCGGCCTTTGTAACGGATTAAAAATGCTGGAAAAAGTAAAAAAGGAACTCGGAATACCTGTTTTGTCGGATATTCATAATGAATTTCAGGCAGAGCCCGCTGCCCAGGTTTTGGATGTGATTCAGATTCCCGCCTATCTCTCCATGCAAACAAGCCTGGTGCTGGCGGCAGCGAAAACCGGTATACCTCTGAACATCAAGAAAGGCCAATTTCTGGATCCTGAAGATATGAAGAATGTCATCCAAAAAATTGAATCCTGTAACAACACAAACATTCTCCTTACCGAGCGGGGAACCTTTTTCGGATATCATAATTTGGTTGTGGATATGCGCGCATTGGTGACCATGAGAAATCTGGGTTATCCCGTGGTGATTGATCCGACCCACTCTATTCGTGTTTACGGAATTTCCTCCAGCGACCCGGCCGGAGGAAATCCGCATTTTGTTCCTTCACTGTCCCGGGCCGCCCTGGCTGCCGGTTGTGAAGCTATTTTTATTGAAACGCATCCGCATTGCGAAGAGGCGCTGTGTGATGCCGCCAGCATGTGGCCTCTGGATAAACTCGAGCCTCTTTTGGTACAAGCCAAAACCATGCATGAAATGCGTTTGGAATTAGAACAAAAACATCCCTGTTAACGGGACAGACTGAACAGCATTGGATGGATAATGACAAAACCAGCAATAAAAGATACAAAAATAGTGGCTCAAGCCAAACATGTATTGGCCATTGAGCGCGACGCCATAGACGCTTTGATCGATCGGGTGGATGAAAAATTTGTATTGGCGATTGAATATATTCTGAACTGTAAAGGCCGGGTCATTGTTACCGGTATCGGCAAGTCCGGTATTGTGGCAAAAAAAATTGCGGCCACCCTTACCAGTACGGGGACTTCAGCCATTTTTATGCATCCGGCAGAAGGCGTGCATGGTGATCTCGGAATGGTCCTGAAAGATGATGTGATTATTTGTATATCCAAAAGCGGCAATACGAACGAAATCACCCGCTTGTTTCCAGTTTTTAAGCAAATCGGTGTTCCGATTATTACTTTAACCGGCAATCTGCGCTCTGCGTTGGCAGCGAAAAGCGATGTGGTCCTGAATGTCAGCGTGAAGGAGGAAGCTTGTCCCAATGATTTGGCGCCAACCGCCAGCACCACGGCCGCATTGGCCATGGGTGATGCCATCGCCATCGCTCTGTTGCAAAAGCGGCAGTTCAATTCCAAAGATTTTGCCTTTCTGCATCCGGGAGGATATTTGGGTTCAATTTTTCTTCGCGTTGATGATATCATGTTTACTGGTGATAAAATCCCGCTGGTGCACCAAAATACGCCCCTGCGGGAAGTAATTTTAGAGATCACCAAAAAACGATTCGGCGGGACCTGCGTTGTTGATGACAAGAACAGGCTCGTCGGGATTATTACAGATGGAGATTTGCGGCGATTGTGGCAACAATACAGCCACCCTCCTGATCTAAGTGCCAGGGATATTATGAATTCTCATCCCAAAACGATAAACTCTGAACGCAGTGCCCAAATCGCGATGCAGGTTATGGAAAAACACAATATTTTACAACTGGTGGTTGTCGACAAAAAAGAACATCCCATCGGCATGATTCATATTCACGACCTGCTGGAAGCCGGCATTCGTGAAAATAAAGATGAACGACTTTTACCGGATTTTTAACCTATGCGAAAAACTGTGATTACAATTCTCGTTCTTTCAACCCTTTTTGGTTGCTCACGGCAAATAGATGATACTTCCGGAAATTCTCGGGATGAGGTTCCGGATCAAGAAGGCTGGAATTCTGTGGTAACCATTACTCAAAAAGGAGAAAAGGTTGCCGTGGTGCATTACGGACATATGGCTCATTATATGCAAAAAAATAAAATATTCTTTGATCAGGGCGTTAAAGTGCATTTTTATAATGAAAGCGGTGAACGCGCATCTACATTGACATCCAAAAAAGGCGAGCTCGACGAAAAGAACAACAACGTTAAAGCACTGGAACATGTGATTGTAGAATCCGATACCGGCATTACTCTCTACACACATGAACTTGATTACAATCAACGGAAAAATCAAATTGTCTCGAATACGGATGTCATGATTACCACTCAGGCGGGCGATACGCTATTTGGTACGGGCTTGCGGTCAGATCCACAATTGCACAATTATACCATCATTCAGCCCCATGGCAGGGCGCATAAAGGAGTTGACTTTGAGCCCGAAAACTGGCCCCGGTCAGAACAAGACAGTACGATCAATGACGAATTGCAATAAATTTTTTCGTTTTTTCCTTTTTTCTGTATATATTGCATTAGTGATGATCAATGCACTTTATTCACAGCAAAAAAATAATGCCGGCCCGAGACTGGAGCTCATTCACGCTGATTCGCTTTACAGCGCTGGAATAAATACACAGGTGCTGGACGGCAATGTCATATTCCGGCAGGAGAATACTGAAATGCGGTGCGACAGTGCCATCCGCTATATAGATTTAAATAAAGTGGTTTTTATCGGCGATGTGAGGATCGTCAAGGAAGCACAATCGCTTTATGCACAACAAATTGATTACTATCAACCGCGGGAGCTTTTTATCGCCCGACAAGATGTGAAATTAACCGATTCGACAAAGGTATTAACCTGTAAGCAGTTAAAATACTGGCAGGACGAAAATCGGACCCTGGCCCGCTTCAACGTCATTCTTCGGGATACGCTGAGGGGAATGACCTTAACGGGAGACTCTGTACATTATCACCTGGATGAGCGTTATGCCCGGGTATTGATTAACCCTGTATTCACCCAAACGGATAGCAGCGATTCTACGGATTTAAGCATCACCGGGAAAATGATTGATTTGTTCGATGATGGTGAGCGCATTGAAGTGTCTGAAAATGTTCACATCAGCCGCGGCGACGTCGAGGCACGCTGTGATACCCTGAAATACAACCGTTCTGAAAGCAGCATTACACTTTTAGCGAATCCCAGAGTCATACAAGACTTTGATCTTATGCTGGGTCAAAAAATGCAACTGTTCCTCGACGGCACAGCTGTGCACTCTATTTCTATCGAAGAGGATGCTTTTGTAGCCACTCGAAATGATACAGCGGGTACTTTTTTTTATGATTATTTGCTTGGCCGAGATATCGATATTATCCTCACTGATGGCGACATTGATACGGTTTATGTGCAGGGTCAGGCAACCAGCTATTATCACGTTATTGAAGAGCGCAAACTAAAGGGAATCAATAAGGTTATTGGAGATGAACTGCTCATTGATTTTGATAATGGTTCCATTCAACTGGTGTCCATAATGAGCACTCCTTCTGTATGTGAAGGAGCATTTTATCCGCCTGGATTTTCAGGTGAGGCGGCTTTTACGATGGAATTGACGGAGCTGGAAAAACGATATATGAAGACGTTTGAAGAATTCGAGCGATGAAGGTAGAAAAATTACATTGCCGGCATTTACGAAAGCGTTATGGTAAACGTTGGGTTGTTGCCGGCGTCGATCTGGACATCGCACAGGGCGAAATAGTTGGGCTTTTGGGGCCCAATGGTGCGGGAAAAACCACGACGTTTTATATGATTACTGGAATGATACGTCCGAACGAAGGAAATATATTTCTTGATGAACTCGATATCACAACGATGCCGATGTATCGACGGGCTCAGCTGGGTCTCGCTTATTTACCTCAGGAGGCATCGGTTTTTCGGAAATTAACGGTGGAGGAAAATGTTCTCGCCATTCTTGAAACTTTGCCACTAGATAAAGAGCAACGCTATGAACGCATGCAGGGTTTGCTAAGAGAACTGGGTATTACTCATGTTGCGAAAAGCAAGGCATTTACACTTTCAGGTGGAGAGCGGCGTCGGTTGGAAATATGCAGATCTCTGGTGACGAGTCCCAAATTTATTTTACTGGATGAACCCTTTGCAGGCGTAGATCCGATCGCTGTTGAAGATATTCAAAATATCGTTGCCGGGCTAAAACAAAAAGGAATCGGAGTGTTAATCACAGATCACAATGTTCACGAGACACTATCGATTACCGACCGTGCTTATCTGATGTTTGACGGCAGAGTGCTTAAATCGGGTGATGCTGATTTTTTGGCAAGCGATCCGGAAGCAAGAAAATTCTATTTGGGGGATAAATTCAAACTAACCAGATAATTAATCTGGAGGGAACCAGAACCATTAAGCCTTAGGAAAATTTACGACTATGGTACAGATTACTCAAAAAATCCAAATGCAGCTAAAGCAATCTCCTCAACAAGTATTGCTGTCCTCATTGTTGCAGTTGCCCGTAGCCAGACTTGAGCAGCGCATCTCAAATGAACTCGAAGAGAATCCCTTATTGGAACTCGATACAGAACAGGAAATGGATGAGAACGAGGAAGAGGAGGTAAAAGAAAAGGAGGAAGAGGAAGGAGAACCCGAGGAAGATCTGGTCAGTGAACAGGAAGAGCCTGAAGTAGAGTGGGACGATATTTTAAACGATGAGGATCATTTCGAGCCCCGTGTGCCCCGGGAAAAAAATCCGGATATATTTGAACGGCCGGAAGTCAATCAGGAGACGCTGGTTGATCATCTTCTGGAACAGCTGCATATGCTCAAGCTTACAGATGAGGAACTCTCGATCGGAGAGTATATAATCTGGAATATCAATAACGTCGGTTACCTTTCGACTGCGGTAGATACCATTGCAGAACAGTTAAATTTTGATGAAGAGCTGGTTGAAAAAGTCCTCGCCATCATACAGAAATTTGATCCAACCGGTATTGCGTCGCGCAATTTACAGGAATGTTTGCTGGTTCAATTATTGGAGGAAAAGCCGAAAAACGAGCTCGCCATTCATATGCTGCAGAATCATTATGACGATTTTAAAAACAAGCGATTTGAAAAGCTTGCCAGGGATATGGAAGTTTGTCTCGATACCATTAAAGGGATATTTACGCATATTACCAAATTGAATCCCAAACCGGGTGAGGGGTATATCTCACTTGCCAACCAGTATATCGTACCCGATATCGAAGTCCACAAAGAAGATGGTGAATACAAGATCATCATGAATGACTGGAATATTCCGCATCTACGAATCAACAACGAATACCGCAAAATGATGTTGAACAAGAAAAAGACCTCAAAAGAAACCCGCGACTATATTAAAAAGCGTCTTGAATCAGCAAGATGGCTGATCAATTCTATCCATCAACGCCGCGACACTATTTTTCGAGTCATGTCTACAATTATTGAAAAACAAAAAGATTTTTTTGAATATGGACCGGATGCTTTAAAGCCTATGATCCTTAAAGACGTTGCCGATGAAATTCATATGGATATCTCCACGATCAGCCGGGTGACCAATGGTAAATATGTTCAGACGGAATGGGGTATCAAAGAGCTTAAATTCTTTTTCAGTGAAAAGATCAGAACCGATCAGGGTGAAGATGTCTCCAACAAAAAGATAAAGTCGCTGATCAGAGAAATCATTTCAGAAGAACCAGCGGCTAAACCCCTGAACGATCAAAAGATCGTCAATTTGCTCAAGGAAAAGGGGTTCAGTATCGCCCGCCGTACGGTTGCCAAATATCGGGAGCAGATGGATATTCCTGTTGCCCGGTTGCGAAGGAGGATTTGATTGTATTCAGCCAATGCACGCTCAACAACCGTTCTGGGGCTTATTCACAAAGATCGCGTCGTTATTGCCAGTGATGGTCAGGTTACCTTTGGTGATACGGTACTGAAAACCAAGGCCAACAAGATCCGAAAATTACACAATGATACTGTTCTGGCCGGATTTGCGGGATCAGCAGCGGATGCGTTCAGTTTATTTGAGCGGTTTGAGGAGAAACTGGAAAAATTCAACGGGAATCTTAGCCGTGCTGCTGTTGATATGGCAAAGGATTGGCGAATGGATCGATACTTAAGACGCCTGGAGGCTCATCTCGCTGTTCTCAATAAACAGCACATTTATTTGATCTCAGGGACAGGGGATCTCATTGAACCTGATGATCAAATCATTGCTATCGGTTCCGGTGGCCCTTATGCGCTTGCAGCAGCCCGGGCTTTGAAAAAACATTCAAAGCTGGATGCCGTACAGATCGTCAAAGAGGCAATGAGCATTGCGTCCTCGCTTTGCATTTATACAAATTCATATTTTTCTATCGAAACTTTAAATTAAACCTGCCCGTTAATCATGTCTGATTGGTAATCATTTTTACGGAAACATTATGGATACGCATTTAAAACCACGGGAAATCGCTAAGGAACTGGATAGATATATAATCGGGCAAGATGACGCCAAACGAGCTGTTGCCATTGCCATGTGCAACCGGATGCGCCGGCAACTCGTTTCCGACGATTTGCGCGAAGAAATCATGCCGAACAATATCATTCTTATCGGTCCTACCGGTGTCGGCAAAACCGAACTCGCCAGACGCCTGGCAAAATTAACCCAATCCCCATTTATCAAAGTTGAAGCGACAAAATTTACCGAAGTCGGATATGTTGGAAGGGATGTAGAGTCGATTCTTCGCGATTTGGTCGATATCAGCGTCAATATGGTCAGAAATGAACGAATCGAACAGGTCGAGGATAAAGCTTATGATCTGGCCAGGGAACGCCTCGTCGATTTGTTGTTGCCGCCTTCAGAAGATCGTAAAGATGGTGAATCTTCCAAAAAAGACAATTCTAAAAGTCGGGAAAAATTGGCCAGACAGCTCGATGAAGGCAAATTGGACTCGCGTATGCTTGAACTGGAGATTCCGGAAGATTTAGCTTCTTTAATGCAAATTTTTTCACCTACTGGTATCGAGGAAATGGGAATCAATATCCATGAGATGTTTGCCCCGATGATGCCGAAGAAAACCAAAAAAAGAAGAATGACCGTGTCCGAAGCCTGGCTATATCTGACTCAGGAAGAAACTGAAAAGTTGATTGATTTTGATGATGTCGTTAGGGATGCTGTTGAACGATCTGAAGAAACCGGAATAGTTTTTCTCGATGAAATCGACAAGGTAACCGGAAGTGAGCAGGGAAGTGGCCCTGATGTTTCCCGGCATGGTGTCCAACGCGATATATTACCCATCGTCGAAGGGACTGCGGTTCAAACCAAATATGGTATGGTGCGAACGGAGCATATTCTCTTTATTGCTGCCGGCGCTTTTCATTATTCCAAGCCTTCGGATCTCATTCCGGAACTGCAGGGACGCTTTCCGATACGAGTGGAAATGGATAGCCTGACAGAATCCGATTTCGAACGGATATTGATCGAGCCTCAGAATAGTTTGATCAAACAATACAAAGCTCTGATTGCCACAGAAGACATTCAATTGAAGTTTACCAAAGGAGCAATCCACGAAATTGCCGCCATGGCTCTGGAAGTCAATCGGACAGCTGAAGATATCGGCGCGCGCAGACTGCAGACGATTTTGAGCATATTGCTTGAAGAGGAACTTTATAACCTGCCCGATTTGGATAAAAAAGAGATCAAGATCGATAAAAAGCTGGTACAAAAACGACTGGAATCCATAATCGAAGATCAGGATCTTGGCAAATACATATTATAAATCATTCAGGAGGTTAAGGGTGAAACGAGATTTTGTAGCAATTCCTGATTTTGATCGGGATGAAATCATCAATCTTTTTGATTTGGCACAGGAACTAAAAGCCAAAGTGAAAAAGCGTGAAGAGCATCATCTGCTCAAGGGACAGGCACTGGCAATGATCTTTCAGAAACCCTCAAACCGGACTCGCGTCTCTTTTGAAGTGGGTATGTATCAGCTCGGTGGCCATGGATTATATCTCGGACCTGCGGAAATCGGTCTCGGCAAACGTGAATCTACTGCAGATGTCGCCCGCGTGCTGGCGCGCTACTGTGACGGCATCATGGCACGGGTTTTCGGCCATGATATCGTTACCGACCTGGCCAAATATGCCGATATACCGGTGATCAATGGTTTATCCGACCTTTTGCATCCCTGTCAAATTCTTGGAGATATGCTCACCATACTGGAGCACAAAGGTCGCTATTCGGAATTAACCATATCCTATATGGGCGACGGCAATAATGTCGCCAATTCCTGGATCAATTTGGCCAGTATTTTGCCGGTCAAACTTCAGCTGGGTATACCGCAGGGATTTGATCCCGATGAGCACATCCTCAAGTCCGCGAAATCAAAAGGTATGAGTGATATTGAGATCATCCGGGATCCTGTTCAAGCGGTGCAATCAGCAGATGTCGTCTATACGGATGTTTGGGCCAGCATGGGTCAGGAGGAAGAAAGCGAAAAACGCAAAACCCTTTTTCGTCCGTTTGCCGTTTCAGGGGAATTGATAGCCAATGCCAAATCGGATTGTATCGTTATGCACTGCCTGCCTGCTCATCGCGGAGACGAAATTACTGATGAGATTATGGATGGTAAACACTCGGTTGTTTTCGATCAGGCAGAAAATCGTTTGCATATTCAAAAAGCTATTCTGGTAAAATTGATGGGCAATCAATAAGGAGATTTTGTTGTCTCAATATAGCATAGAACCCTTCCAGTCGCAGCATAGCGAAAAGTGGGATCGATTTGTCTGGCAGGCCAACAACGGTACCATTTTTCATACGCGAAAATTTCTCGGATACCATCCGCCGGATCGATTCGAAGAACGCTCTCTTATCATATTAAAAAATACAAAGTGGATTGCTCTTTTGCCTGCGGTTGTTATCGAGGAAAAAGACAAGAGGATATTATTCTCACACAGGGGCGCTTCCTATGGTGGATTTTTGCACAAACACACGCTTGGGGTCAGTGATGCGTTCGGAATTGTCCAGGCCACACTGGAATATGCAAAAAGACAAAATTTTGACGGTATTGATGTAACCCTGCCGCCTCAGTGTTATCTCTACAGGCCTTCCGATTATATCGAGTTTGCCATGATTCAGCTGGGATTTTATTATCGCAAACGGGAAATTTCCAGCGTTATTCCGCTGGATTTTACAGCAGATCAAATCTTATCGACATTTAGTGAAAGTTCCAGAAGAGCCGTTCGCAGGGCACAAAAGTTAAATGTTGTCGTCAGAAAATCGGAAGACTATCAAACATTTTATAAAATCCTAAAGAAAAATTTACAGTTGCGCCATAATGTTCATCCTACCCATACGCTCGATGAATTGCTTTTATTGAAAAAAATGTATCCCGAGCGCATACAACTCTATGCAGCCTTTCATGATCAAACGATGGTTGCCGGTGTGGTGCTTTTCTTGTGCAATCCACATGTGGTTCTCGCCTTTTATATCAGTCATGATGATGATCTGCAAAAATATCGCGGTGTAAATTTGCTATTTCACGATATCATTCTTTGGGGAATTGAAAAAAAAGTTAATTTTTTGGACTTTGGTATTTTTACCGTTAACGAAGATCCCAACCGGGGATTGGCCAAATTCAAGGAGAGTTTCGGCGCGCAGGGAATTTTTCGCAATAGTTTACGCATTCATTTTTAATACCGGTTAACGGTCGTTAGATTCTACAATTGAATAGCAGACCGAAACCGTCGGTATTTATTTCGTAAAAGCAGAATCTCAATTCCATGTGATGAGCAGAATGAGTGTCCGGTTCTGCTTCACCATAGCCGGAGAGCAGGCTTTAGGAAGGTTGACCCGGATTGATGAAATCAACACTACCCAGAATTTTACATATTGCGCCATCCAACATCTCCAATGTTCCCGGGACGCTGGTGTTACAGGAACGCGAGATGGGATATGACAGCCGGTTGTTAACCCTTTTTGCCAATAATCGCGGTTATTTTGAAGACATTTGTCTGCATCTGCCGTTTATCGATTACTGGGGGACTGTTCAGATAAAAAAATGTTTTTCATCGCCCCGAAGAATAAGACTCGCAAATCAACCTCCTCGGCCTCAGAAAATTCCTCTTCAATGGCATCCCCACACACGAGGGGAGAAATGGTTTGTTGCACTCCGCGATTGGTTGTGGTCTCATCGCATCGGGAAAGCTATCGAAAAATATGATCTGGAGAATTTTGATATCTATCAACTGGATGGCGGCCTGGGGCTGTCGCGTAACAGTCAATTCATGATGAGAATGCATCAATTGGGGAAAAAAATTATCTGTTGCTACACAGGCAGTGACCTTCGTACCCGCGGGGTTATTCCCCGGATTGATAAGATCAGTCAGCTTAATGTAACGGTTGAATTTGATCATCTGCAGCTGCATCCAAATATGCACCATGTTTTTTTTCCATTTCATGCTGAGCGTTTTTCCCGTCATATTTCGAATCCGAGGCTGGTCAGGATTGGCCATGCACCGACAAATTGGGATGCGAAGGGCAGCCATACCATTGTACCTGTTTTGAAAAATCTGCAAAAAAATTGGCCCGTGGAAATGGTTCTCATTGAAAATATGTCGCATGAACAAGCCCTGGCGGCAAAACTCGGCTGCGATATTTTTGTAGACCAAATCGGTAGTCTGGGATATGGAATCAATTCTCTGGAATCTTTGGCTATGGGAATCGTTACCTGTTCTTGTCTGGCTCCCGGTTTTGCTGAAAAATATCCACATCACCCTTTTGTGGTTATAGATGAGAATAACCTGGAAGAAAAATTGATAGATCTTATTGGTGCACCGGAAATGCGCCAGAAACTTGGGCAGAGAGGACGCGAGTGGGTTAAAGCGTTTCATGATGCCGCTAATACCGTCAAATCCATACATCAGCTTGCGGGTATCACCTCAATATGAGAATTTTATTTGTAAATAGCATACAAATGTATGGGGGAGGTGAGGTGTGGATGCTGCGCACCATGCAATATCTGAGTGATCGGGGTCAATCTATTCAACTCTGCTGCCGGCCCGGCACGGAATTATATCGGCGGGCAAAAGAAAAAGGGATCAGAACACTCACCATGCCTTTCAGGGGTGACTTTGATCCCTTTACTATCTTTCGGTTCTATCGTTTACTCGTTCGCGAAAAAATAGATATTGTGCTGACCAATATGGATAAAGAGCTTCGCATCGCGGGTATTGCTGCCTGGCTGACCAATTACACCAGGGTCATTCCGCGGAGAGGAATAGATTATCCCCTGAAAAATAAAATACAATATCGTCTGAGTTATACAAAGCTGGCCTGTGCCGTTATTGCCAATTCCAATTCAACCAGGGTTGCGTTGCTTAAAAATGCACCCTGGCTGGATGCAGACTCGGTACATGTTATCTATAACGGTATTGATCCCGAGCCTTTCCTGTCACCGCCAAGGCATGAATTTCGAAAACAACTCGAGCTAAAAACATCCGATGTTTTAATCGGGTTCGTCGGCCAGCTGGACGAGCGCAAAGGCATTGTCACGCTTTTGCACGCTTTTCGCATGCTTTGCAAGTGCCGAAAAGATATTCATCTCGCTCTCATCGGTAGCGGCCCTATGCAGGATTTTATCAGACAGTATGCCGTTGAAAACGGACTTTGCGATAATATTCATCTACCCGGATTTCAGGAGGATATTCCGGATGTCATGCAGTCCATCGATATGTTGGTTCTGCCTTCCTGGTGGGAGGGATTTGGAATTGTCTTGATAGAAGCTATGGCAGCAGCCAAACCCTGCGTCACCACTGCCGTAAGTTCAATGCCTGAAATCGTGCTCGATCAAAATACCGGCCGGGTTGTTCCGGTCAAGGACAGTGTCTCTCTCTTTGAGGCATTTCATCAGCTGATACATAATCCCCGTCTGTCTGCTGAAATGGGGAAGAACGGCCGCCAAAGGGTTTTACGTACTTTTCATATTGATGCCATGATTGATCAACTTGAATCACTGTTTCTGCAACAGCTCAAAAATCAACGAGGTATGAGACGACATTGAAATTTTGGACCCGTATTGAACAATTTTTTAAACACAGACTGTTGCGTTTTCTCGAGACTTTTTTGGGACAGTCGCAAATAGATCCTGAACAACTGGATCATGTTCATATTAAGAATATTCTCGTTATTCGAACCCATGACCAGCTGGGCGATTTTTTGCTCTCCACGCCCGTTTTTAAAGCTTTGAAAGAAAAATTTTCGGACTCTTCGATCACCGTAATTGCTCATGCCTATACCACGCCCCTGGTTCAAAATCATCCTTATGTCAATGCAGTCTTGACGTTTCATGAAGATTTCAGAAATTGGAGCGTTCCATATGCTTTTTATCTTTTCAAGGGGTTGTATAAAAAGTATGATTTGGTGGTGGTGTTGAATACGGTTTCTCACTCACTTACCAGTGATTTGATCGCCTGTTTTAGCCGTGCGCCTTATGTGTTGGGAACGGATCACCTCTTGTTTGCCGGCACCCGAAGAAATTTTTTCTATAATTTGGTTGCCCCCATATATAAAGAAAGCGCCCGGCACCAAAGCCGGCGGAATCTGGATATTGTGAACTACATTGGTGCCGACACTTGTGATCTACACGAATATATGTACATTACAAAGCAGGAACGGAACGCTGCTCAAACCATTCTGAATAAACTGGGAATAGATCTCGATAAAAAAATTCTCGCTATTCATCCCGGGGCGGGGAAGATCAAAAACCGCTGGCCGGTGGATAACTATGCGGCCCTTGTTGGGAAATGTCTCGATGAAATGGATGTGCAAATTTTTATCACCTGGGGACCTTCAGAGGCCGGGTTGGGACATTCACTACTGTCCCGGATCGACAGAAAAACCTATCATGCAACATTCCCCTGCATTCGTGACCTTGGAGCTGTTCTATCTCTAATGGATTGTTTCATTTGTAATGACACCGGTGTCATGCATCTTTGTGCCGCGGTTGGAACACCTCTGGTGTCCATATTCGGACCGACTGACCCGTCGCAATGGAAGCCATGGGGTCAGGAGTTTGTCGCTGTCCGGAGCGCCAGCCGGAATTGCGCTAATGTCTCTGTGGACGTGGTGTATAAAGAATGCAAACATCTGTTAAAAAAATCTTGATTTTTTTTAATAAATTTCATATTAATCTTGACCTTTAATTTGGAAGTTCTATCTTAAACAAAAAGAGCTGGTTTGGGTAGAAAATTCTTGATTTTATCGGCAGTGATCTTTATTTTTACGCCGCATTACGCAAAATTGAACCATTTTATGAGGGACTTGATATTATGGAAAGTGACATTTTTGAAAATGAAGAAATGGATCGTTTTTATCTCCAATCGGATGACAAAAGCGATGGAGGTGAAGAAGTTTTTGAAGAATCCGAGCCGGATGATGATTTTGACGATCTCATTGAGGAGGAGGAAGAAGAAGAAGAAGGAGAAGAAGAGGAAGATGATGTCGATGAAGAATGGGATGATGATGAATGGGAAGAGGATGATGAAGATGATTGGGATTTTGATGAAGAAGAAGATTGGGAATCCGAGGAAGACTGGTTGGAGGGTTCTCCTGAATGGGAAGGCGATAACGAGTGGGAATAACCTTCTGTTAGCCGTTTGAAAGCGTTCGCTGATAAAGGTCGGGAATACTCTATCTATCCTCGTGTGGGCGTGGGAGTCGTGGTCAAAAGGGATAACCATGTGCTCCTGGTCAAACGAAATCAGCAACCCAATAAAGGCAAATGGACGGTACCCGGAGGATTAATCGAGCTTGGGGAAACACTTCGACAGGCTATACACCGAGAAATTGAAGAAGAGTGCAACATCCGGATAACGATAGAAAAATTCATTGATACATTTGAATACATCGAAACCGATCATGATAATCAAATAAAATATCACTATATTATACTGGAATACCTGGCGCACTATTGTACAGGTAAATTAGCGGCAAAAAGTGATATTTCGGATGCCCGTTGGATTCATTCGAATTCATTTCGATCCCTGGAATCGACAAACGGTACGGCGGAATTGTTAAACAAAATTTGTTTTTTTCATAATCAAAAGTAGATGCTCAGCTAATTCTCAACTGGGCATTTTTTACAATAGGAGTCGGATTTTATTAAAAAAATATTGATTATCAAATTACGGGCGATCGGAGATGTGGTTCTGTCCACGATTGTTTTAAGAAACCTCAGAGCTGCTTATCCTGATGCAACAATAGATTTTTTAACAGAGAAATTTTGCGCCGGAATCGTGAAAAACCATCCCCTGTTGAATAACGTTATCGCTTTTGATAAGAAATATGCATTTCTTGATGATGATGTGAATTGTTTCAAGAGTTTGACCTTTTTAAACAATATGCGCAAACAAAATTATGATCTCGTTTTTGATTTTTTTGGTAATCCCCGAAGCGCGCTGATCACCTTTTTCAGCAATGCCCGGCACCGGGTGGGTTATGATTTTCGAATGCGCAAATGGACGTATAATCATACAATTGTTTCCCGTGCAGACCAAATCCACGAAGCAGAATGGCACCTTGACGCGCTAAAAGAGATGAATATACCCATCGTCAGTAAAAATCTATCTGTTGCCGTTACGGAACGGGATCATCGATTTGCCGATGATTTTTGGCAGCGATATCAAGCGGGACAAAAAAAAGTCATTGCGTTAAATTTTTCCGGTGGCTGGCCTTCCAAACGCTGGCCGTTAAATCGGTTTATGGTATTGGCCCGAAGATTAGTAGAAAAACATGCCTGTGAGATTTTAATCGTTTGGGGGCCGGGGGAGAAAAAAGAAGCACAATTGCTTCAGGATCAGATATCCGTAGGGACGACGATTTTACCTGAAACCAATCTTAAAGAACTCGCAGCGATTTTATCCCGCGCCGATTTGATGATTACAACCGATTCAGGTCCGATGCATATTGCAGCTGCCATGCAGACACCCTGCGTGGCGTTATTCGGACCGACCAATCCGCATTTACAAGGTCCTTACGGAAAAAACCATAAAATCATCGTCGCCCGGGGATTGCCCTGCTTGCGCTGCAATCGGTTAACCTGCGACCATAATAGCTGTATGAAACTTATATCCGTGGATGACGTTCTCAATGCAGCTACCTCGGTTTTAATGAGTGATAAAAGGGAACAGGATACTGAATAAATGAATAAATTATCTGTGATGATTATCACCTATAATGAGGAGAAGCATATCGACTCGTGTTTGGAAAGCGTTTCGTGGGCCGATGAAATTATCGTCGTCGATGCCTGTAGTGAAGACAAGACGGTGGAAATTTGTAAAAAGCATGCTGCTAAAATATATATAAATGCATGGCCCGGTTTTTCCAGACAAAAATCATTTGCTCTCGGCAAATGTTCGCATTCCTGGGTCATGAATATCGACGCCGATGAACGGGTTCGTCCGGAATTGAAAGCAGAAATACAAGGTATTCTGCAAAATCCCGCGTTTGACGGCTATAAGATCGCACGGCGATCCTATTTTTTAGGAAAATGGATCAAACATTGCGGCTGGTATCCGGGCTATCAGGTTCGTCTTTTCAAAAAAGAGAAAACCCGCCTGAGTGACCGTCGCGTTCATGAAGGCTTTATTGTTCAGGGTACGACAAGTACGTTGAAAAATGATCTTGACCATTTTTCCCACCCCGATATCTATACCAGTATTGAAAAGCTGAATATCTATACAACCCTGGAAGCATTCGACCGGCTTGACCGTAAACCCGTCCACGTGCATGATTTTATGACCCATTTTATCAGCTCCTTTTGGAACAAATTTATTGCCCACAAGGGCTTTTTGGATGGGGTTCACGGTTTCCTGCTAAGCTGGATATCTGCATTTTTAAAAATGGTTTTATATATGAAAATTTGGCATTTTCAGCAGATGTCGCCAAAAGAATTGCAGGTTTACAAGGAGCAAATAGATTCATGAGTCTATCGGTTATCGTTATTACCTTTAATGAAGAAATGAATATTGGCGCTTGTCTGCAGAGCGTAGAGTGGGCGGATGAACTTATTGTCGTGGATTCAAAAAGCAGCGATAAAACGGTTGAAATAGCAAAAACATACACTGATAAAGTGGTAATTACGGATTGGTTTGGATATGCTGAAAACAAGCGTATCGCTTTGTCACAGGCAAGTTGTGAATGGGTTTTTTGGCTGGATGCTGATGAAAGAGTCTCACCCGAATTAAAGGAGGAAATCATTGAGCTGTTGGCAGCGAATCCGCCCCAAAACGGATTTCAAATCAAACGCAAAGCTTTTTTTCTGGGGAAATGGATCAAACATTGCGGCTGGTATCCCGGCTACGTTTTGAGGCTTTTTCGACGCCAACATGGCGACTTGAACAATAAAAGAGTCCACGAAGGACTAGAGATTGCGGGTGAAATCGGTCAGAGCAAACATGCGTTGCTGCACTATACCGATCATATTCTCGACCACTATTTATCAAAATTTAACCGCTATACCACCCTTGCTGCAAACGAAATGGCGCAAAAGGGACAGCACACCAATATTGTTGAAATGTGTTTCCGATCTCTGTTTGCTTTTATTAAGATGTATTTTTTCAAGCTGGGCATTCTTGACGGTTCAAAAGGATTTATGCTTTGCCTGCTCTCATCAGGCTATGTTATGTGCAAATACGCAAAATTATGGGAAATTCAAAAGCAGAATAGGAGTTAGTTATGTTTACAAAAGCCGGCATTCTTGCATGTTTGGTGATTTTGCTCACCGGTTTTATTGCTCACGGTACGGTATTGGAAACAATAGACGAATCCACCTTTCGCTACATCATGGATAACCAGCTCGAAACCATTTTGATAGAAAATCATGCCGCACCGGTTATCTCCGTAATCGTGACCATCAAGGCGGGCTCTCGTCTGGAAACACCCGAGCTTTTCGGCGCTTCGCATCTTCTGGAGCATCTTTTGTTCAATGGTACGGAAACCCGAACCCAGGAACAGATATACAGAGAAATGGATGAAATCGGTGGTTATAATAATGCCAGCACATCAGAAGACTATGTCAATTTCATTATCCTCTCCCCAAAAGAACATATAGAAAAAGCCATATCCATTCAATCCGATATGCTTTTCAACTCAACTCTTGCTGCGGACAAGTTTAAAAAGGAAAAAGGAATTGTCATCGAAGAAATCGCTCAGAGCCTGAATCGAATCTCATATACCAGGGAATCGATATTTAAAAAATTCGCTTATAAACAAAGTCCCTACAGCCATAATGTCCTGGGATCGATTCCTTCTGTTAAAGAGATGGACCGAACACAGGTCATGGCGTTTTATAAACATTATTATGTTCCCAACAATATGATCCTGATGGCAATAGGTGATTTTGATCCGGATGTTTTCGCCGGCCTGCTCAATCAATATTATGGCAAGACCGCCGGTAACAGCCTGAATTCTCCGTCTGCAAAAATTCCCTGCCGGTTTTCCGAAACGACTCAGCATCGGTTCGCAATTGAAGATGATCGCGCCTATCTCAAACTCGCGTTTCCAGCCCCCCGCTATGGGTCAGAACTCTTTTATCCGACTCTGTTGCTGGCCGAAATTCTATCTTCCGAAGGAGACGGTGGTTTGCTCGGTCATCTCGACCATCGCAATGATATATTTGATTTAACCTGTGAGCTCGATTATCATCCGGATTTTAGTTATTTCCTCATCTCAGCGAGTCATAAACCCGAAGCAGATGGTAAAAGCATTACCAGGGATATTTTGAGCACGTTAGAGCACATGCATCCTTTTGTAACTGAAGACAAGATTAATGGTGTCGCTCTCTCCCTGTTAACCGAAAATGAAATTTATAAGGAACGCCCCCATTTCTATGGCATGATGAAATCGCAACAGCTGGTCGTGGGCGGTATAGAAGGCCTCATGAATTATGAAAAATTTTTAAAATCGGTAAATGCCGGGCTGATTCATCATTCTCTCGATTCTCTGAATGCGGCACCGGTTAAGCGGTTTTGCTATTCACCTCGAATCGACAGCACAAAAACGGACGTTGGGAGTTCTGTAAAGCATCTGGATAAAACGCTATCCAATGGCCTGGAAATCCACGTACGGGAAGAACGAGGGTCAGATATTTTTGCTGTTCATGTGTTGGGAAAAAATCGTGCTCTATATGAAACCGAATATCCAAACGGCAGTGTGGACGTGTTGCATCGTTTAATGGCAAAAGGTCCATCAAGTATGAGCCCCGAAGATTTCAATAATGCCCTTGAAAAAATCGGTGCAAGGTTGAAAGTGTCTGATAACCCCTATATCCCCTTTGATGATTACTATTTTTCTCCGGAATACAGTACAATCCGGCTGGAATGTTTAAATGAACATGCCGCACGTGCCATTGCCCTTTTGGCCGATATGATAAAGTCACCCGCTTTGAACGATGGTACCCTTTTTGCTGTGAAACAGGCACAAAAGGCTTTTGTCGCACGAAAAACCGCCAGCGCTTCAGATATGGCCATGGATTTGTTCTGGGAAAACTCGAGTCCGGGAAATCCGCTTTCCAATCCGATTATGGGGGATTTTCAATCCATTCCCGGGATTACCGTGGATGATCTTAAAGCTTTGCATGAGGTTTATTTTTCGCCGCAAAATCTGATTTTAACCGTTGTGAGTTCTCTTAAGGCAGAAACCGTTATGCAGGACCTCTTATCTCATTTTGACGATTATTCGAAAACCGGTTCGATGGCTGCACTTGGGGATTATCCCAAAATCGTTGCTGTAGACAGCACGATTATCAAAACCAAAACGCTCGGGAAAAGGCAATCCTATATTATCGCCGGCAATGCGGTGACGGATATCAAAGCTGCCGATTTGCCCGCCTTGTATGCTCTTACTGCAGTGCTTTCAAATAGAGTAAGTTTCCAGCTACGGGAGCGGGAAGGATTGGCTTACCGGATAGGTGCAAATATCGAATGCTATGGAAATCAAGCTCTTTTTTATGTTTATATGGGAACACAGCCACAGAATTTGCAGCGTGCCATTGCCGGTATTGAAGCAGAATTTAAAAAATTGATTACCAATCCGGCGGATAGCAGCGAAAGAAAGAGTGCCGTTAATCAGAGCAGAGGCCGCAGGCTGATGAAACAGCTTATGAGCGTAGGGCGAGCCTATCTTATGGGATGGGGTGCGTTCAAATACGATGATGTAGATTATTACGCTGACTTTACACAAGCGCTTGCAAAAGTCGATGAGGCGCAGCTGCGCAATACAGCAAGAAAATACTTGCCCAAAGCTTTGCTCATTTGTATCGCCGAATAGTCTGTTTGCAAACGCTTGCGGCTTGTGCAATTTATTCGTATATTGCTTGAAAACTCCACGGCTTTATAAATACTTTGCGAGGAATATTGATGAATTTTTTTATTGAAGAATTCGGGAACACCAAGGTTTTGCGATTACGCGATGAACGTCTGGATTCAATGGTTGCTCCTGATTTAAAGGCGCAGTTGCTTGTCCTTTTTAATACCAAAGAATCCAGTATTTTGCTTGATCTTTCCAATGTTCAACATGTCGATAGCTCGGGACTGGGTTCATTGTTATTCGGTTTGCGACAAGCGAGAGAATTGGATAGAAAATTTGCGGTTTGTGGTGTTCAGAAACGGGTAAAAAGTTTAATACAAATCGCTCATCTTACCGATGTTATCCCCATGTTCGGAACCGATAAAGAAGCGATGGAAAAATTGAAAAGCGATTAAAATCGATTTTTTTCATTAAACTTGTAAAAAAGGCGGGTGTTTCTACCCGCCTTTTTTGCTTTTATATTCAGACAATTTTTTTCATCATGCCCGAAGACACGATCTCCCGACAGCAATACGGTCTTAAATTAGGAACAACCGCTCGTTTCTCCGCAATTGAGACATTTGTAACACGAGCCGCTGCGGACCATAATAGCACCGCAGGCATGACAGGGCGGAGCATCAGCCTGAGTCATGAATATCGCCTTTTCATCATCTTTGGATGATGATTCCTCCTGTATCATTTTCGATTTTTCAATTTCCGAAAAGTCCGAAAAGGTCGCTTCCGGTTTTTTAAATTCGCCGGCACCGACATAACGTTGACCCAGCCAGCGCGAAATATAATCGATAATCGACTTGGCAATGCGAATTTTAGGGTTATTGGTAAAGCCATAAGGTTCAAAACGAGTATGGCTTAACTTGTCAACCAAAACACGCAAAGGGACCCCGTACTGCAGACCGATCGAAACCGCGGTGGCAAAGGCATCCATCAAGCCGGATACAAAAGAGCCCTCTTTTGCCATTACGATAAATATTTCACCCGGGCTGCCATCATCGTATTCGCCTACAGTGATATAACCATCGTGTCCGGCAATGGAGAATTTATGCGTGATCGCGTGTCTTTCATCAGGTAATTTGCGCCGTTTTCCGATCACTTTTGCTTTCTTTTTCGGTTCCTCTGATTTTCCGGTACTGAGTGGTTGGGTGCGTTTTGAACCATCCCGGTAAATAGCAATGGATTTTAAACCCAACTTCCAGGCCTGAAGATAGGTTTCCATAATCTCCTCAGCAGTTGTTTCATTGGACATATTCACCGTCTTGGAGATAGCACCGGAAAGAAAGGGTTGAACGGCAGCCATCATGCGAATATGACCCATGTAATGAATGGAGCGTTTGCCTTTAAGCGGTCTAAAGGCGCAATCAAAAATCGGCAGATGTTCCGCTTTGACATGAGGTGCGCCTTCGATTGTATCTGTTTTTTCAATAAAAGCTATAATATCCTCTATCTCACTGGCTTTGTGATTCAGACGCTGCAAGGCATGCCCAAGGGTATTATTCACCAACTTGATCATTCCACCACCCGAGAGATTCTTAAATTTGACAAGAGCGAGGTCGGGTTCTATGCCGGTGGTATCGCAATCCATCATGAACCCGATTGTACCGGTAGGCGCAAGCAAGGTGACCTGTGCATTGCGGTAACCATAACGTTCACCAAACTCGAGTGCATCGCTCCACAATTCCTCTGCAGTGTCGTAAAGGTCTTTATCGACAAATTCTTTTTGAATTGATTTGCAGGCGTTTTTATGCTTGTTGATGACATTAAGCATGGATTCTTTATTTTTCTGAAAGGTTGCAAAGGGTCCCACACTGCTGGCAAGAATCGCAGAGGACAGATAGGCCTGGCCGGTCATCAGTGACGTGATTGTTGCAGCGAGTGCCCGACCTTCGTCGCTATCATAGGCATATCCGTTGTACATTAAAAGCGCTCCCAGATTGGCATAACCCAATCCCAGAGGCCTGAATTTTGAGCTATTTCCACCGATCTCATTGGTCGGATAACTGGCATTATCGACGATCAGTTCCTGGGCAATAATGAAGACATGAATTGCTCTTCTAAACGCTTCGATATCGAATTGATCGTCTTTGACAAATTTTAGCAAATTCAAAGACGCCAGATTACAGGCGGAATTGTCGATAAACATAAACTCACTGCAGGGATTCGATGCCGTGATAGGTGCTGAGGCGCTACAGGTGTGCCAGTCATTTATGGTCGTATCAAACTGAATCCCCGGATCTCCGCATATATGAGCGGCATCCGCCATTAGCTTTAATAAATGTCTGGCTTTATAGGTATCCATGATTTGTTTGTCCACCACGGCGCGGGTATGCCAGTCCCGGTCTTCCAGAACAGCTTGCATAAATTCATTCGTCACTCTGACGGAATTATTGGAATTCTGAAAAAAGATAGAATTATAGGCTTCGCCACCAAATGAACCGTCATAACCGACGTCGATCAGTTTCCAGGCTTTTTGTTCTTCATGTGCCTTGCATTGGATAAACTCTTCTATATCCGGATGGTCGATATCCAGAATTACCATTTTTGCTGCGCGGCGGGTTTTGCCGCCGGATTTAATGACACCCGCAAAAGAATCGAATCCCTTCATAAAGGATACCGGTCCGGATGCAAGCCCACCGCTTGAGAGGTGCTCTTTTGAAGAGCGCAACGTGGAAAAATTCGTGCCTGTTCCCGATCCGAATTTGAAAAGCAAACCCTCGATTTTCGCCAGATCCATAATCGCACCCATATCGTCCTGAACCGAGTTTATGAAACAGGCGGAGCATTGCGGCCTTTGCTCAATACCAAGATTAAACCACACGGGACTGTTAAATGCGCCCTTTTGATTGACCAGGAGATGTTTAAGCTCTGCTGCAAATGTTTCTGCATCGGCTGTTGTATTAAAATAGTCGGCTTCTTTGCCCCATTTTTTCAGGGTCTCCACAACTCTGTTGATCAGAGTTTTAACGCTTTTTTCCTTTTTGCTCTCTTCTTCCGGCAAATGGAAATATTTGGATGCGACAATGTTCAGAGCGGTTTGAGACCAGGATTTTGGAACGGTTATATTGTCCAGCTCAAACAACACTTTGCCTTTATCATTGGTTATGGATGCCTTGCGAGTTTCCCATTCAATTTGGTCAAAGGGGTCGATATCAGGTTGGGTAAAATAACGCGGGATTTTCAATTTCTCTGTGGATTGATTGACATCATCATTATTATATAGCAATAGTTGATCGCTGCCATCTAATGTCTTCATAGGACCCTCATGAAACCTTTTGCCAAAGGTTTGGTTTTTGTTTGCAGGTTCTGAAATTTAAATTTGCCCTACCCCAAAGGAGGCCTTGTGTCTTTTAAAATTTAAGATATGTTTTGCAAAAATCAAGCAAAATATCCATATTTTGTATGTTTCTTGCTAAATGCGTCAATTTATTGTGTGCTGAATATCTTTTTGTCTTTAAAAGATTAAAAATGTCTTGATTTGAGAATGGATTATGGTTATATTTAATCGTCAAAAACAATGACTGTCGACGCCTGGCCCTGAAAGCACGCTTTTAGGGCTGTTTTATATTGTTTTAATTTGAATAATTGATTTGTTTTTAAAGGTGGTGCTTTTTGCCAACGAACGAGAATGCCGAAGATAAAAAGTTTATGAAAAAGGCCCTGCAACTGTCGGTTAAAGGGAGAGGAGACGTTCATCCCAATCCGATGGTGGGAGCTGTAATCGTAAAAAATGGTGAGATCATCGGTGAGGGATATCATGAGAAATTTGGTCGGGCGCACGCAGAACTAAATGCGATTTCTGATGCCGGCGATGACGCAGCAGGAAGCACATTATATGTAACGCTTGAACCCTGTGTTCATCATGGTAAAACCCCGCCATGTGTGGATGCTGTTTTTCAGGCTGGAATTGCCCGCGTCGTGGTTGGTATGGTCGATCCCAATCCCCAGGTCATGGGAAAGGGAATAAATTACATGCGCACAAAAGGAATCGAGGTAACGGAAAATGTCCTCGAGAATGAATGTAAAGAACTGAATTTCGGCTATATTAAATTTATTACCACCGGTAAACCCTTTCTTACCCTCAAGATCGCTCAAACTCTTGACGGGCGAATTGCCACCAGTACAGGACATTCGAAATGGGTCACCAGCCGAAGCTCCAGACATGCGGCCCACCGGCTCAGAGCCCGGCATAATGCCATCATGATCGGTATCGGTACTCTCTTAACAGATGATCCGCTGTTGACGGTTCGCTATGCGAACGGCATCTCACCTGTAAGAATTATTCTGGATAGTAAATTACGCGTTCCGCTTGATGCCAAATTATTGATATCCGATGAGCTGGCGCCGAAAACTATTTTTATATGCACCGAACAGGCTTCAAAAGAAAAAATTGCCCGCATTGAAGAAAAAGGCGCCACCGTTGAAATTCTTCCCCATGATGAAAAAGGATGGGTGACCTGGGAAGCGCTTTTGGAATATTTGAAAACCCTCGGCATTACCTCTGTGCTTATTGAAGGAGGAAATACCGTTCAAACCAGCTGTATGCGAAGCGGACACGCCGACCGCATTGCTGTCTTTATAGCGCCCAAAATTCTCGGAAGTGGCATCGACGCAATCGGGGATCTGGGTATTCGCAATATCAATTCCGCCATTCAACTGGTAAATGTTAAAATCAGAAGAATAAAAGAAGATCTACTCTTTATCGCAGATTTTGAAAAGTAAAGCCATGTTTACCGGTCTTGTTGAAGAAATTGGATTAATCAAAACGGTTGTTAGCCAAAATCAGGGTCAACAACTCACTCTATATGCAAAAAAGATATGCCAGGACTTGAAAATTGGGGACAGCGTGGCGGTGAACGGGGTTTGTTTAACCGCGATTTCGGTTTCCGATCCTCAATTCACAGTGCAGGCTGTTGAGGAAACCCTTCATCGAACCAATCTCGAAAAACTCGTTCCGGGTTCGCAGGTTAATCTTGAACGAGCTTTAAGAACCGGTGACAGACTCGGTGGTCATTTTGTACAGGGACATGTGGATGGAATGGGAAAAATTATGGAGGTTCAGAATCGTCAACCGGGTTTGTGGCTTGTGCTCGATATCCCCGGCGAGCTCGTGCCCTTTTGCGTTGAAAAAGGATCCATTGCCCTTGATGGCGTCAGCCTGACTATTGCCGACATGTATGGCTCCAGAATTTCTGTTGCTGTGATCCCCCATACGGCAGAAACAACAATTATTGGAAATAAAAAGGCCGGAGATTCGATTAATATAGAGGTAGACCTTCTTGGTAAATATGTTTATAAACTGATGAAAAAAGAAGATCCGGAAACAAATCTAACGATCGACAAGTTAAATAAATTAGGTTTCGAATAAAGCGAAGGATGGATAAGGAAACGAAAACTCCAGTATTTGACACAATTGAAGATGCGATTCGCGCTCTGCAAAACGGAGAAATCATTATTGTTGTCGATGATGAAGATCGGGAGAACGAGGGCGATTTTATCATGTTGGCAGAAAAAGTGACCCCGGCCAAAATCAATTTTATGGCCAAAGAAGGCAGGGGCCTCATCTGTATCGCGATGACGCCGGAGCGCGCAAAAGCATTGGATATCCAGCCTATGGTATCTCAAAATTCCGGCCTGATGGGAACCGCTTTTACCGTTTCCGTCGATTATTGCAAAGCCGGTGTAACCACCGGCATCTCCGCCAATGACCGTGCCAAAACCATACGCGCGCTTGCAGATTCAAAATCAACGGCTTCTGATTTTGGCAAACCGGGACATGTCTTTCCAATACTCGCTGCACCGGGCGGCGTGTTACGGCGAGCCGGACATACTGAATCAGTCGTCGATCTCGCTCTTTTCGCTCAGGCAAAACCGGCAGGTGTCCTGTGCGAAATCATGGATGAAGACGGTACCATGGCCCGTACCCCGAAATTGAGGGAAATCGCAGCAAAATTTAATCTGAAAATGATCACCGTTCGCGATATTATTGAATATCGGCGCCGCAAAGAAAAACTGGTAGAGCTATATGCGACATCGAAACTTCCGACGAAATATGGCGAGTTTAATCTCTATGTCTATAAAAGCGATGTCGATACCCAGTATCATGTTGCTTTGGTCAAGGGAAATATAAACGGAGATCAACCCTCCCTGATCCGCGTGCACTCGGAATGTCTCACCGGTGATGTTTTCGGTTCCCTGCGCTGTGACTGTGGAGATCAGATGCATAAAGCACTCGAAATGATCGGACAGGCAAAACAAGGTGTTTTTCTCTATATGAGACAAGAGGGCAGAGGTATAGGTCTGCCCGATAAAATCCGTGCCTACCACCTTCAAGATCATGGCAAGGATACAGTCGACGCCAATGTTGAGTTGGGATTTAAAGCCGATCTTCGCGATTATGGTATCGGTGCACAAATATTGTATGATTTGGGTGTGCGAAAAATACATTTGCTAACGAATAATCCCAAAAAAGAAGTCGGACTGGCTGGATATGGACTCGAGATCAAGGAGCGGATTCCAATCGAAATCCAGCCCAATTCCTGTAACTTAAAATATCTGGAGACAAAGCGAGATCGTCTCGGGCATCTTATTTTATTAAAAGATAAAAAAACAGGTGATTCAAATGGTAAAAACGATTCAGGGACAACTAAGCGCCAAAAACAGACGCTTCGGCATCGTCGTGAGTCGATTTAATGAACTCATTTGCAAAAAATTATTAGAGGGGGCGCTGGATTGTCTCGAGCGCCATGGAGCGGATATGACCAAGGTTGATATTGCCTGGGTTCCCGGCTCATTTGAAATTCCCATCGCTGCCAAACGACTCGTTGTTTCAAAACGCTATGATGCCGTCATTTGTCTCGGAGCAGTGATTCGCGGTGCAACACCTCATTTCGAATATATCGCTGCAGAAGTGACCAAAGGGATCGCGCAGACGAGCCTGGAAAGTGGAATTCCGGTCTCTTACGGAGTTATAACTCCGGATACACTGGAACAGGCTATTGAACGCGCCGGTACCAAAAGCGGCAATAAGGGATGGGACGCGGCTCTTGGCGCTATTGAAATGACTGACCTTTTTGATAAATTACCACTCAAAGAATAAGCGAAAAAACGAATGAACCGTTTTCTTATTTTCATCTCTCTCTGTATTTTCTTTTATCAGATATTGTTTGCTGATGTCGGACAATGGAGAACCTTTACCAATGCCAAAGATATTAGACAGATCGCTATAGATGAAGAAACCGTCTGGTGTGCTACCAATGGCGGACTGGTCGCTTATGATCTTGTAGAGCACAGTAGCACCAAATACACCAACACAGAAGGGCTATTGAGCAATGACCTGATTGCGATTGAAGTCGATAGATACAATCGTGTCTGGATTGCTTCTTCAGAAGGACATTTGATGTGCCTGGAGCCTGAAAGCGGTGAATTTAAAATTAAAAATGATTTTGTCGGTTTTGTTATCCGCGATCTCTATGCATATGGAGATTCCATTTTTATTGCTCTCAATATCGGAACCAGCCTCTATGATATATCAAAATGGGAGGTCAAAGAGACCTGGAAAATAGGAGAATGTAACCGGGTGGTTGTCGATGCCGAGGAACAGATATGGGTAGCCTGCAATGACGGTGTCAAAACCGCTTCTCTTGATTTTCCCAATCTTATGGCGCCAAGCGCGTGGACTACCTATACCTTCGTTGACGGTCTGCCGTCCAACAATGTGCTTTTTGTTTACCCGACGGATTCGAGTTATATCATTGGTACAGAACGCGGTGTCGTTCGATTTGATGGTACGAACTGGAGCGATCCCGAGTTTACCGATTTTTCTGTTGTTGACGCTGCTGCTGGAGAACAAGGTCTTTATCTGGCTACATCGGATGGGTTGTACCATACAGAGTCAGGCGGTCTTTGGCGGCGACTGGGTGAATATCTGCCCAATATAACCGATATCCAGGTTGATCGAGAAGCCACTGTTTGGCTGGGGGTTGGACACCGGGGTCTCGCTTATATCGAAAAAAACACAGAACAGTTTCTTTACCTGGAACCCGATGAACCGCTGAGCAATCAGTTTCAGGACATGGTTTTTGACAAGACAGGTAATTTATGGGTTGCCTCACCCGGTGTTGCGGGAGGAGGAATTTCCCGCTTTGATGGAACGACCTGGTTGACTTTTTCCAAGACCAATGGTAAATTGAACAGTAATAATTATCAGGCAGTAACGGTTGACAGCTCAAACCGGGTCTGGGCCGCCAGTTGGGGAGCGGGTGTCGCTATTTTTGATCAATCCGGCAGTGAGATCACTATCTCGTTTCTCGACGAAGCGGATGGACATCTTTCAGGTATATCCGGCAGTTCCAGTTATATCGTCACCACAGATGTGATGGTCGATAAAAGCGGCAATGTCTGGATACTCAACGCCCAGGCAGCCAATCAAAATGTGCTGGCAATGGTAACACCCGATAATCAGTGGCAATATTTTTCCACGGTGGAGGGGATTCGGTCCTTGTTCGTTCAAACCCTGGCAATTGACACGTATGGTCGTAAATGGATCGGTACTCAGGATCGGGGCATCTCTGTTGTCGATGATAATGGTACCCCCATGGATAAATTCGATGATGACCTCTCTCAGGGGCTGAACACCAATGACGGCCTTTTTGATCTTAACGTTCGGTCAATTGCTGAAGATGATGATGGTGTCCTCTGGGTCGGCACCCAGGATGGGTTGAATTATTGGTTTGGCGGTCAGGTGGGTAAACGCTATTCCGTTATTAATGATGATATTAACTGCATAGCCATTGATGCGCTTAATAATAAATGGATCGGCACAAAAGGCGGGTTGTCGCGCCTGGATGCCGATGAATTTACCTGGGAACACTTTTCCACTTCAAACAGTCCGTTGGTTAATGATAATGTAACCTGTTTTGCATTCAACAAGCAAACCGGCCATGTTTATATCGGAACAACCAATGGTATGTCTGTTTATGAATCTCCTTTTGCACAACCTGCTCAATCCCTTGCGCAGTTAAAGGGGTATCCAAATCCCTTTGTGCTTGATAATGAAATGAATCGATTTTATATTGAAAATTTGGCTAAAGATTCAGAAATTCGTATATTTACTCTAGCCGGTAGCTTGGTTCGAAAAATTTCGTCTCAACAGATCTTAGGAGCTCGTGCCTACTGGGATGGTAGAAACGACAAAGGCGATTTGATATCGTCCGGTGTCTATTTTTACCTGGTCACCACTGCAGATGGAGAGTCCGGGGCAGGCAAGGTCGCAGTGATACATCCATAAGGTCAAGATAGCAATGCTCAAACATCTTTACGCGAAAAATTTCATTCTGATTGATGAAATTGAGATCGATTTCAGCGTTGGTCTGAATATTATTACCGGAGAAACCGGAGCCGGAAAATCGATTTTAATAGGGGCACTGGAAGGGTTGCTCGGAGAACGCTTGAGCAGGGATGTGGTTCGCAATGGCGCTGATAAAGGTATTGTTGAGGGTCATTTTGTTGTTGCAAAATTACCTGAAATTGACGATTTTTTTAATAGAAATGAACTGGAATGGTATGATGATTCTCTGATACTCAGACGCGAAATCAATGCCAACGGACGCAGCCGTAATTTCATTAACGATTCTCCTGTCACACTTTCTGTCCTTTCAGAGTTGGGCGATCTTCTTGTTGATTTGCACGGACAGCATGAACATCAGTTACTCTTTCAGGTAAAAAAGCATATCGATTATCTGGATGCTTTTGGACAGATACACTCCGATCCCATAACCGAACAATATAATCGTCTGAACGATATTCTCCGGTCACTCAAAAAGGTGAGAACCAGAGCTGAGGAATTGAAAAAACAACGCGATATCCTTTCTTATCAATATAATGAAATTTCGGCGGTTGATCCTCAACCAGAAGAAGAAAAATCGCTGACCAACGAAGAACGCATTTTGGGCAATGCCGAACTACTCGTCGAAAAAACCGACAGACTGTTTAAAAGACTTTATGAGGATGAAGGAGCGGTATCGGAAATCCTGGCCTCTGCTGAAAAGGATTTGCTGGAACTGCAAACGATAGACAAATCATTCGAAAAGTTATATGAACAGTGTAACCAGGCTCAGGTTTTGGTTGAAGATCTCTCCCAATCCCTTCAACATTATGCGAGAAATGTGACATTCGATGCCGGCCGTTTGGAAGAAATTCGACAACGACTGGTCACTCTCAACGGACTCAAAAAGAAATACGGTGGTTCTTTGAACGCCGTAATTGAGATGGCGAAAAAACTGAAAGCAGAGCTTTATCTTGTCGATAATCTGGATCAAGAGATCGACGAATTGAGCGATTTTTTGCATGAAAGCCGGCAAGAATTTGCCCGGCTTTGTCTGGAAATAAACCGCCGGCGTCGGGAAACAGCCAAAACGCTGGACAAGTTGGTGGTCGATAAACTTGCACAGTTGGGAATGAGCAGAGCGATCTTTGAAACAAAAATCGATCAGAATGAGACATTAAACGAACCCTATATCGATATGAATGGAAATCGGGTGCAGGCTTTTCGGAATGGTTGCGATCTGGTGGAATTTTTAATGTCAACCAACCCGGGTGAATCGGTCAAACCCCTGGCTAAAATCGCCTCCGGTGGTGAAATTTCACGCATCATGCTTGCTCTAAAGACCCTCCTTGCCGATGCAGATAAAGTTCCTGTCCTGATATTCGATGAAATAGACAATGGTGTCTCGGGAAGAATAGCTCAAATAGTCGGACTTAATTTGCGAGTTCTGGCTGCTGCTCATCAGGTTATTTGTATTACTCATCTGCCTCAAATAGCCAGTATGTCTCAGCACCACTATTTGGTTGAAAAGGAACAAAGCGAAAATAAAACCCGAACCACTATTCGTAAACTGGACAAAGAAGAAAGTATAAACCAGGTCGCCAGACTGATCGGCGGCGAAACCGTCTCCAGGATACACATACAAAGCGCTCTTGAACTGATCGAGGAGGCCAATGCTTTAAGCAGCAGTGCGGATGCAACCGAGAAAATAGCATCATTGTCAAACAACTAAATGATCATTCATTAATCGAGAGGGCATCATGAAAAGAGAATTACGTTCTATATTATTGATTGCAATAGCTGTATTAATTATTGTAATCGGTTTGTTTTTGGTGTGCGCCCAACGAGCTGCAAATACATCAAGTAGTGAGGACTTGTCATCAGAGGATGAACAATTCCGACAGGAACTTTTGGAAATGCTTGATCTTGCAGAGGATGCAGATACCGGACAAACTGAAGAGCAGCCTTCAACGGCCTCTGATGTTGAAGATATAGAATCCGATCCCGAAGTTATGGCGCTCTTGCAGGAAATGGAAGATATTGAAGGAACAGATGAAGCGGCACAAATGCCGCAACAAATTGAAACTGAACCGACAGAGACAGCAGAAAGTATGGGATTATCACAGGAAATGTTTGATGAGGCAATCGACAGAATCAAGCAATTGGAAAATGTTTTAGAGGCCAAAGGTCAAACAGCTGATTCCCTGAAACGCATCGTCGATAACCGTAATGCGCGGCTACAGCAGCTGCAATCCGGTACTTCTCCCCCTCCTGAGACCGCGTATTCAGGCCGGCCACAGGCAGCCGGTTCCCCCTTTATGAGTAAATACTACCTTGCCAGGTCTCAGTTTGAAAGGTATCAATATCAAAATGCTATCGATACGTTTCAACAGTTGCTAACGCAATACAATACCCATCATATGGCTGATAATTGTCAGTACTGGATAGGGGAGTGCTATTACGGCCTTGGACACTATAATAAAGCGCTCCTGGAATTTGAAAAGGTATTCGCCTATTCGCAAACCGATAAACACGATGATGCCCAACTCATGATCGGTTTGTGTTATGTAAAGAGCGGCGATACCGATAAGGCTCAATTAGAGTTTCAAACCTTTATTAATAACTATTCTCAAAGCGAATATCTTCCTATTGCCAGAAAATACTATCATGGCTAACGAATACTTATAACCCTGTTGAGGTAATACAAGTGACTGATTTTATCCATCTACACAATCACTCTCATTATAGTTTGCTTGACGGTGCCTGTAGAATCAATGATATGGTTAAAACCGCTTCAAAGTTTCATATGCCGGCTTTGGCATTGACCGATCACGGCAATATGTTCGGTGCTATTGAATTTCATCAGAAATGCAAAAACAAGGAAATCAAACCTATTTTAGGTTCTGAAGTTTATGTTGCGCCGACAGACCATACTCACAAGGTTGTTGACAGCGAAACAGGAGTGACAGCATATCATCTGGTGCTTTTGTGTAAAAATTTAACCGGCTATCGAAATTTGATGAAACTGGTTTCTATTGGTTATCTTGATGGATTTTATTACAAACCCCGAATCGATAAAGCGCTTCTGTCCAAATATCATGATGGACTGATCGCCCTGTCTGCTTGTCTAAAGGGAGAGGTTGCCACAAGATTTTTAAAACAGGGGGGTAATCAGGCAAGAGAAGCATTGCGCGACTATAAGGAGATTTTTGGAGATGATTTTTATCTTGAAATTCAAAATCATTCTATCGAAGAGGAGGATAATGTACGACCTCAGCTTTTACAGCTCGGCGAAGATGAGCACGTCAAGGTTGTTGCAACCAATGATATTCATTATCTGAAAAAGGAACACCATGCCGCGCATGATGTGCTGCTCTGCCTGCAGACTGGTAAAGATTATGATGATCCCAACCGGATGCGATACACGACTCATGAACTCTATTTTAAAAGTAAAATGGAAATGTTGGAGCTTTTTAGCGACACCCCTGAGGTATTGACCAACACGCTCGAGGTGGCGGATAAATGCGATTTGGAACTCTCTTTTGATGATTATTTATTGCCTAATTATGATATTCCCGAGGATGATGACAGCAAGGATCTTCATGAATTTTTAAGCAAAATTTGTCATAAAGGTCTGAAAGAACGTTATAAAGAGCCGACGCCGGAAATCGAGGAACGCCTTGATCATGAACTGGCGATTATCAAAGAGATGGGATATTCCGGTTATTTTTTAATTACACAGGATTTTATCAATTATGCCAGGCAGAAAAATATTCCGGTCGGTCCCGGACGTGGCAGTGCCGCCGGCAGTCTTGTCGCCTATGTGCTGGGCATAACAAATCTCGATCCGTTGGCTTATGGGTTGCTCTTTGAACGATTTTTAAACCCGGAACGGGTTAGTATGCCCGATATCGATATTGATTTTTGTTATGAACGCCGGGAAGAAGTGATTGACTATGTAAAAGAGAAATATGGCTACAACAGCGTTTGCCAGATTATTACGTTTGGAACGATGGCGGCTCGTGCGGTGATTCGCGACGTCGGACGCGTATTGAATATGAGTTTCAGTGAAGTCGATAAAATTGCCAAATTGGTGCCGCAACAGCTAAAAATAACACTGGATAAAGCCATTGAAACAGTGCCGGAATTGCGTCAGCTGGAAAAAAAGGATGAAAAACATCGCAAATTAATCGAATATTCACGCGTGCTGGAAGGCCTGGCCCGCCATGCCTCGACTCACGCCGCCGGCGTGGTCATCACACCCGATGAATTAACCAGGTTTATCCCTCTTTATAAAACCAAAGATGGCGATATCACCACACAATATGATATGCGCTGGCTGGAGGAAATGGGTGTCCTCAAAATGGATTTTCTGGGTTTGCGCACCCTCACCGTTATTCAAAAAACCATAGATAGTGTCAAAGCCAGAGGGATCGATCTCGATATCGAACAAATTCCGCTTGATGATTCCAAAGTTTTTCAGCTATTTGAAAAGGGTGAAACAATAGCCGTTTTTCAGTTTGAAAGCTCGGGTATGCGGGAATACTTGAAAAAGCTCAAACCCGATTGCCTTGAAGATCTCATTGCCATGAATGCCCTTTACAGACCGGGACCGATGGATAATATCGATGCCTTTATTCGAAATAGAAAAGGGACAAATGAATTCGAATATCCTCATAACATGCTTAAACCCATCCTCAGAGATACATATGGTATAGCGGTTTATCAGGAACAGGTCATGAAAATGGCCAGTGACATTGCCGGATTTTCCATGGGCAAGTCTGATGTTCTCAGACGCGCAATGGGAAAGAAGAAAAAAAACGTGATGATTGAGATGCGGGCTGAATTTGTCGAGGGTGCACAGAAGAAAGGCCTGGACGAAAAAAAGGCAAACGAAATATTCAATTTAATGGAGAAATTTGCCGGATACGGTTTTAATAAATCACATGCTGCCTGCTATTCACTCGTTGCCTATCAAACAGGCTATTTAAAAGTTTATTATCCCGCTGAATTTATGGCTGCTACCATAAGCAGTGAAATGAATAGTACGGACCGGGTGATTGTACTGCTCGAAGAATGCCGGCGAATGGGTATCAGGGTGTTACCACCGGATGTTAATCAGAGTTGTGCTGATTTTATCGTTACCAAAGACGGTATACAGTTCGGCCTCGGGGCTATCAAAAATGTCGGACGCGGTGCTATTGAAGCAATCGTTACTGCCCGTGAGAAGAATGGCCCCTTTACTACAATTTTTGACCTCTGCACCAGTGTCGACCTCCATGCAACAAACAGAAAGATGTTTGAAAGTTTGGTCGAAGCGGGCGCAATGGACAGTTTGGACGGAAACCGGGCTCAACTGTTTCAGAGTATCGAAACCGCCATTGAATATGCCCATCGTACCCAGACGGATAAGGCCAATGGCCAGACGTCCATTTTCGATAACAATGATGATGTCGAAATAGCCGCTCCCTCTTTAGCGGAATTAAAGGATTGGGATAAGCAAGCAAAGCTCAATCGAGAGAAAAACGTATTGGGGTTTTATCTCTCCGGCCATCCGCTGGATCGCTATCGTGAGGAGGTGAAAACGTTTTCCAATGTTACCCTGCAATCTCTTAGTACTATGAAAGAAGGTTCTACTGCCAGAATATGTTGTATTATTTCTGAAATTAAGATTCATTACGATCGCAAGAAACGCCCAATGGCTTTTCTCAAACTTGAAGATTTTGGCGGCACTGCAGAATCCATCGCATTTTCAGATCAGTATGAAGAGTACCGTGAGCTATTGTATGATGATTCCATGGTAATGGTTAAAGGCAAAGTCAATTTCCGCGATAGTGACGAAGCCAAACTGATCCTTGATGAGGTTATTCCACTTGAACAGACCCGGGAACGTTTTACCAAAAGTCTGTGCCTCGCCATCCAAACCGGTCATTCTGAAACTGAAATTCTCGATGAAGTGAGAAGGATACTCAACCAACATATCGGCGAAATACCGGTATATATAAAACTCATTATTGACGAAAATGAAAATTATATGCTCAAATCCAAATCCCTGAAGGTTTCACCTACTCTGGAACTTGTTGACCTGCTTCGCGACAAGGTCGGCCGGGAAAATGTATGGGTGGGTGCCTAATCTTTTTTAATAGTCTATTTTATCTATGAGGAGGTTTAGCTATGAACATGATTATCAACCGTGTTAAAAATCTGTTATTTTCACCAAAAGCAGAATGGGAAAAAATCAACTCCGAAGACAAGACCTCTGTCGATATTGTCAAAGAGTACCTTATTTACCTCATTGCCATTCCTGTCATTGCCCAGTTTTTACGGCATATTATGTTTGGATATTTTTTGAAGGAACGCGTGGGGTTCTTCACCGCTTTGATCATGGCCATTGTTACGTTTATCCTCATCATCATCGGAATGTATATAGCAGCTTATATTATCAATGCCCTTGCACCCAGTTTTAATGCACAAAAGGATGAAATGGCAGCCTTCAAATTGGTCGCCTATAGTTATACGGCCTCAGCGGTTGCGTCAATTTTTGTTATTTTTCCAATTCTATCCATTCTTTCGCTCCTGGGCCTCTATTCCGTATACCTTTTTTATGTCGGACTGCCTATTTTGATGCAGTGCCCAAAAGAAAAAGTACTGGCTTATACTGTCGTTTCTTTTCTGGTGATGCTCGGCGTATACATTTTAATTATGCTCATCAGTGTGGTTTTCCTCTGTTAGGGTGCTTTGATGCAAATATCGCAGAGAATGTTTTTTCAGAATTCTCTGCGATTTCTCCTTTCATTATTCAATCGTGGATAGTTGAAATCGGCGCTCTTGTTTTGGCGTGGCTGGCCATTTTTCTGCTTACGGCAATGATCGCGCAACGGCTTGAACTTCACTTGAATAAACGGGCTGGTTCTCTGTCATACTTGTTGATGGCATTGATCGCAGCTATATATCTGATCAAAGTTTTGCAAATGTCCGTACCTGTTTTTCAAAATCATTTTTTTTATTTTTGGGCAGGGGTTTTATTCACGCAAATAAGCCGGTTTGTGCTTACCTATAAAATGCAGACCAGACCATAGACACGAGGCGGAAATACAATCTCTATGAATTTGTTGTTAAAAAATGCGAAAATCTGGTCTCCTCTTTATGGCTATTGCAAAGGTGACTCTGTCCTGGTTGTAAATGGTATCATTCAATCAATCTACCACCACGATGGACCTTTTTCCGGTCGCTCGATTGATTTGGGCGGGCGTCTACTCATTCCTGCCTTTAATGATGCTCATTTACATTTGATGGATGGAGGTTTTGCCTTACAGGAGATCGATTTACGGGACGCTGATAGCGAAGAGATGTTTTGTCAACGCCTGAAAGTAAAATCAAAGGAACTGCCCAAAGGAAGCTGGATTACCGGTGGCTATTGGGATCACGAAAAATGGCCCGGTAAGAATTACCCGACGCGGGAGCTCATCGATAAAGTTGTACCGGATCATCCGGTATTTGTTGTCAGACTCGATTTACATATCGGGACCGCAAATTCACTCGCCCTGAAGCAAGCCGGCATCGATGATAGCATTGATGATCCGGCAGGAGGGCACTTCGGCCGAAATCCTGAAACCGGCAGGTTGAATGGTGTTGTTCAGGATGCTGCACAGGAAAAGATTCTGGAGAGTATTCCCCAACCCACGCGTTTGCAACGCAAAAATGCGGCACTCGCAGCAATTTCCTTTGCCCACTCTCTTGGAATCGGAAGCGTACAGGGAGAATGTTCTTCAGAAGAGATGGATATCTATCGCGAGCTCGAGCGTGAGCATAATCTCAACCTGAGAATTTCCGGCTGGCGACTCTATCAGCATCCTAAATTTCACATTGAGGCGTCGGATTTTTTTAAACTTGAAACTCAAAAAACCTATGCAGATGGATCATTAGGAGCAACAACCGCTCTACTTTCACACCCATATCTTGACCGCCCCGAGACCAATGGCCTGGCCATGCATACCAGCGGGGAATTATATGATATTTTTGCTGATATACATTCCTCCGGTAGCCAAATTGCCGTTCACGCTATAGGGGATCTGGCGGTTTCCCGGTGTCTGGATGCCTTTACAAAATTACAATCAACAGAGCCGATCGCTCATAAAAGGCATCGAATTGAACACCTCCAGGTGGTTCAACAAAATGATCTCGGGCGATTTAAAAAAATGGGCATTATCGCCAGTGTTCAACCCTACCATTGTATCGATGACATGCGCTGGATTCAGAATCGGCTGGGAAAACATCAGCGCAACGCGTACCGCCTGCAATCTTTACTGGATGCCGGTATCTCTACCGCCCTGGGTACCGACTGGACGGTGGAACCCCTGAATCCACTTCATACCCTGTATGCCGCCGTAAGCCGGGAATTTTTAAATGGAGGCCCTCAAGGCGGCTGGTACCCCGATGAAAAAGTATCATTGCAAAAAGCAGTTGAGCTCTATACATATGGTTCTGCCTATGCGGAAAAATCTGAACATAAAAAAGGATTGATCAAGCCTGGATATTGGGCCGACCTCGTTGTCTTGTCACAAAATATTTTCCAACACCCACCGCGGGAGCTATTGAATACTTTTGTTGATTTTACCCTTATTAACGGAAATATTATTTATGATAGAATGAATGAACTAAAAGCATGATGGGAGAATCTTCATGAAAGCGTTGATTACTGCAGGAGGCAAGGGTACCCGTCTCCGTCCGCTTACCAATACTCAGAACAAGCACCTCTTACCCATTGCCAACAAACCAATTTTACATTATGCACTTGAAAAAATAGCTGCAACCGGAATCAATAAAGTGGGAATTATTACCAACCGGGAAGGCGATGAGGTTAAACAAGCCATCGGTACTGGTGAAAAGTGGGGTGTTGAAATAACCTATATTCCTCAGGAAGCACCGCTCGGACTGGCCCATGTCATAAAAATTTCCCAGGACTTTATTGCCGCAGAAGATTTTATCTTTTATCTCGGTGATAACATGATTGTGGGTGACCTGAAAAAGTTTATCGATGAGTTTAAGAATCAGAATTCCAATTGCCATTTGACTCTGGCCCGGGTCAAGGATCCTGAACGATTCGGTGTGCCGGAAATTGTGGGCGATCGTATCATTTCCATTGAGGAAAAACCGCGTTCTCCAAAAAGTGAATTTGCTGTTGCGGGCATTTATCTGTATGACTCTAATATTTTCGATGCTGTCAATAATATCATTCCCAGCAAAAGAGGCGAGCTTGAAATCTCTGATGCGCATCAATACCTCATCGACCACAAAAAACAGATTTCATTTTCCGAGATTACCGGTTGGTGGAAAGACACCGGAAAACCCCAGGATATTCTAGAAGCCAATCGGCTCGTATTAGAGCATATAGAAGGCCGGACGAACGGCAGCGTCGATACTCAATCCGTTGTTACCGGCCATGTCCAGACCGGCAAAGGCTCTTCAATTATCAACAGTACGGTTCGCGGCCCGGTGATCATTGGTAAAAACACTGTAATTAAAAACAGCTATGTCGGTCCCTTTACATCGATTGGCGATGAGTGTCAGATAAGAAACAGTGAGGTTGAGTTTAGTATTGTTTTAAACCAATGTGAGATACTCGATGTTCATATGCGTATCGAGGATAGTTTATTAGGCTTCGCCACCAGGGTGGTGAACGCGAGTGGACGACCCCGCACCAACCGCTTTATGATCGGTGATCAAAGCCTGATAGAAATTTGTTGAATAGAGTACAGCGAGGCATGCAATGAAAAGAATCGGGGCACATGTTAGTGCGGCTGGTGGTGTGGACAACGCGCCGGTAAATGCGCATCTGATTGGCGCCAAAGCCTTTGCCCTTTTTACAAAAAATCAGAGACAGTGGAATGCTAAACCTTTACAAACACAATCCATTTCACGGTTTACTGCGAACTGCGAAAGACACGGCTTTTCAAAAGCGGTTGTTCTTCCTCATGACAGCTATTTAATTAATCTCGGCAACCCCTTTAAAGATGCTTTTGAAAAATCTTATGATGCTTTCCTCGATGAACTGCAACGCTGTGAACAACTTGGATTAAAATATGTAAACTTTCACCCGGGAAGTCATCTCAACCGGTACCCGGAAAAAGCCTGTCTGCAGCAAATCGCAGGAGCGGTCAACCGGGCCCTGGACAGCACCAAAAATGTGATTGCTGTTATCGAAAATACTGCCGGTCAGGGCTCCAATGTCGGCTACAAATTTGAACATCTCAGGATCCTGATCGATGCTATAAACGATAAATCGCGTGTGGGGATCTGCCTGGACACTTGCCACATGTTTGCCGCCGGTTATGATTTGCGCACAACCGGGGCCTGTAAAACAACCTTTGCCGAATTTGATGATACTGTTGGTTTTGATTTTTTAAAAGCGATGCATTTTAACGATGCTAAAAAAGAATTGGGATCAAGAGTTGATCGCCATGAAAGCATTGGTAAAGGGTTACTGGGGGTTGAGGTTTTTCGCTATATTATGAATGATCCAAGATTCGATGAAATCCCTTTGATCCTGGAAACCCCTGATCCCCTGCTTTGGAAAAGCGAAATTGAATTCTTATATGGATTATGTGAAACTTGATAGGCAAAATAAAAAATGACTGAACGCGAAAATTTGATAGCCATACTCTCCGGTCAAAAGCCGGACTTTATCCCCCATTTCAATATGGGATTTAATAATGAAAGAGCCATACATACATTGCTCTCATCTGATTGTTATGATGAACGCACATTCTATATCCCCTCTGATCATCCGCCGATGCAGACCTTTCCCCGCCATCCCCGCTCCGACAGCAGTCGCCAGAAAGCGGTACGCTTTGCAAAGGCGCTCTTAACACCCTGTATCGGCGTCGGCGACGGCGGTGTTACGCCTTTTGGCCATGGAGGAGTCGCTGAAATTCAACCTCGGGTTATCGAACGCAGCGACAGCTATAAGGTGTTGCAGTACGAAGGCGGTCATAAGCGTAAAATAATGTATGATCCGGTTTCGATTCAATATTTTTCATTCCCGTTAACAAAACAGTCCGATCTGCGAGAACTGGCGCTGCCGAATATGAGCGATGATCTCAGATATCGCGATGTAAGCAGGGATGCAGAATTTTTCAAAAAAGAAGGATTTATCCCAACCGCATCGATTCAGGGATTCTTTTCAGGCATTCATAATTCCTTCATGAGTATGGAAGATACGATGATCAACTTGTTGCTCGAACCCGATTTCATGCACGCGGTTATCAACAGGCTTGTCGGGATGAACATGGAAGCGGTGGACCAGGTTATGGAACGAGGTGTGGAGATTATTGATATCTGCGACGATTTGGGCAATCGCGACGGATTATTGATTTCGCCTCAGCTGTTTGAGACTTTTTTTCTGCCGCATTATCGTACATTGTGTTCAACCGTTCATGAAAAAGGAGGATGGGTACATTTTCACTCTCATGGCAATATTGAAGAGATGATGCCGCTGTTCCTCAACGCCGGGTTTGATATGATCAATCCTTTTGATTTACAGGAGGTTCCACAGGTTCTTGATCTGATGAAAAAATATGGCGATCGCATTATTTTCGTCGGCGGTATCGATTCTTCATTTTTGTACCGGGATCAGGATCATCAATTCGAGCATTTAAACTATTGGCTGCCTCGTTATATCGAGGCATGCGAAAAAGGCTATGCCCTCATGACATCCAACTTGTCGGCTGACCTGGGGAAAGAAAAATTTGATCAGACAATGAAGCTCATTTCAGACGTGACCAACCGATGATTCAAAAAGTTTTCGGCCGAGATAAACCACCGACGCCGAGCTCCAGCCATGCAAGGGAACAACCGGATAGCGCTCTCTGGGCAGTTCCAGGCTGCCGTTGACACAATTATATTTTTCCCATAATTTATTTGTCGATTTGTATAGATCGATTTGCAACTTTAAAAATTTTTTTGCAATACGGGTTGCCTGCTGTGAATATCCGTAGGCACTGAGGGCATCACAAACAATCATATGCATAGGTGCCCATCCGCTTGGATAGTCCCATTGTAAATATTCAAACTCGGGATGCGGACTGGGGTACATTTTATCGGTCTGTGATAATCCATAGGGATGTTCGAACCTGAACAGATGTTCTGCAAGTCTTCGAGCTTTGTTTTTATCCGCTATTCCTGCCCATAATGTCCAATAAGCGGCAAGAGACCAATAGGGCAATTGCTTGCCCCGCTTGTAGTTGTATTCAAAGAAAAATCCCTTTTCCTCGCTCCAGCACAATTCATTCAGACGAGCGGATCGATCCCTGGCTTCCTGATCCCAGAAACGAGAATCTTCTTTTAATCCGATTTCCCCGGCCATCCATTTTAGTGTTTTCGCGTATCGTATCAGCGCGCAATTGGTCATCAAGGGATTGCACTGCCGTATATCTCCGTCAAAAATAGAAGTAAAATCCAAAACTTCGGCTTCAGCAGAGAGTTCTGGCCGTAATTGGTTTTGCTGTAACAGAGATTTTGGGATATCGGTGGAAGAGAGCTCGGGATCGCTCAGGTCTCGATTGGTGGCAAGGCCGGTTGGAGTATGGTGATGGTCTGCTTTCCAATAGTTGATAAACTCATTTTTTAAAATGGGATAAGCGCGAAAGAGCATATCCCGTTCTTTGGTATGGCGATAATAATTTTCGACACTTGTAGCATGCAAGGGTAACTGTGAACGACCCAGATAAAAAGTTCTGTTACCGTTTAAGACCATTCCGTATCTTTCGATCATAAAAAGCTGATTGATAATATGATAGCGTACAATATCGTAGCGCTGATGTGCCAGCAAGCCGAGATTGATAAAATAGATATCCCAGCAGTACATTTCCGGAAATGCAGACTCGCTGCCGCCACCGGATATATATGGAAACGGCAGGTATAACAAGGTCGGCGGTTCGTTTGCCATTTCTTCTTTTTTTTGATGCTCTTCATCTGCATACCAGATTTTATTTATCGATGAATCTAAAAGTTCATCTTCCTGCGATTTTCTTAAATCCTTGTTCCACCACTTTTGAATGTTGGTGTCCAGGTCGGTCCAGTCCCTGTAAAATGTTTTCAGCTCCTTGTTGTTTCGCTCCATGAGGTCCTCACATGATAAACTTTGGGCCAGATACAATAAAAAAAGCGGATAGCAATTATCCGCTTTTTTTATTGTCTATAGGGTTGAATGGTTTATTGCAGCTTGATGACTTTGCGGGTAAATGTAAAATCCTCTGTTTTAAGGGTTATGAAATAGACACCGGATGACAAGAGGATGCCGTTATCGTTGCGGCCGTTCCAAAAAGTGGTATAATACCCTGAGGCCTGGTGTTCTGATACCAGTGTCCGGACGCTGTGACCGAGTAAATTTGAGACTACAAGCTCGACGTAAGCATCTCTTTTTAGCTGGTAATTGATATGCGTTTCCGGATTAAAGGGATTCGGATACGCCGGTGCCAGGGCATAATCTTCAGGGGATTGTTCATGATTGTAATCGAGTCGGACACGAATCGGGCTCGTATAGTTCACCGCCCCGTTTAGATCGGCATCTCCGAGACGATATTCGTATCCCGCATAGGGTTCGAGTCTCGTATCTTTAAAGGTGTAAACTGAAACCTCTGCAGTCGTGCCTTTGCCAAGCAGGTCTTGGTGCGTTCTATACGATGCGACGAGTTGCCACGCCTCTTCACCGATCGGCCGCCGTTCAACCAGAAAACCGACGTTATTCACTTCAGAAAACGTTACCCATTTTAGCAGAATAAAGTCATTTTTACCGTAAGCAATAAAACTAAAAAGTTCAACGGGTAGAGATTGATCCGGATTTACCGAACCTTTTGTTGCAGGCCCTGGGCCTGCCCAAATAAAGCTGCCAGCGACCAGTCCATTTCCCACAAGTTGAATGGAATAATTTGCGGGAGTCGTGTCGTCTTCGAACACTCTGATATCCGGCAAGTACCAACCATGTGCTGGACCGGCTGCTGCTTTGAATGACCCTTCGAAGCTGATGGAATGGATTAAAGCGCCGTTAAAATCCAGCGTAATCCCACCTGGGGCTCCATTTCGAATAACATCACCGGTAAAATCATAATACAAAACCACGAAACCTTGTGGTGTCACGTCGCCGCGACTAAATTCATCGAGTGTTTTTTGCCAGTAGGGTTTGCCGTTAGATCCCTGATACAGACTCACAGTGAACTGTTTCAGTTCATCTACCGAATAGGCTGCAACAGTTACCACTTCGATAAATTCATTCGTATCCATACCGGTATTTTCGTAATGAAACTCATTAATCCAGGTATTTAAAATTCCATATCCCAATACCGTCCCGCACAACAGGCTGAGCATAAAAACAATCGTAACATATGTTTTCATGTCTGCTCCTCCATTAATTTATGCGGAATATACTAATTCGTTTATAAAGTACAAGTTTAATTTCAAATTTGCAACTAAAAAATATGAAAACTTGACCTAATAAACTATTTTTCTTATTATTTAACTCTAATAATTCTTGAGGTAAAACTGAAAAGTTGAAAAGAGAAGGCAGGGGTTTAATTCAAAATTGAAACCGACACCTGGGGGTGTTTACAATATTGTTGTACATGCCTTATAACCGGGGTGACAATAATTACTTTGATACCTTGTGAATTTTCCTTACATTTCCTCAATTACAGACGATTTACCGGCTCAACTGACAGGAGAAAGACCATGAAAAAGAGAATAGTGTATTTACTTGTCCTTCTGACCGCTGTTCTTTCTATGGCAAAAGAGCATCGCCTGACTGCGGGGGCGGCAAAGGTGGACATCTCTCCGCCTATAGGTATCTGGTTATGCGGCTGGCTGGCCCGTGATCGTCCCAGTGAGGATATTGCTGATAATCTCTATGCCAAAGCGGTGGTGATAGATGACGGTAGAACAAAAATCGCCGTGGTTACCACCGATCTCTTAAAAACGTATCCTGATGTCAATAAAATTATGAAAGAAGAAATTTATCACCGCACCGGACTGGATGCCGATCATGTTTTGATCACCGCTTCTCACACCCATTTTTCTCCCTGTATCGGCCTGGATAGCGATAAGCCCTATGTTAACGACTATACCAGAACGGTCATCGCAAAAATAGCAGGTCTGGTGGAACGCGCTGACCGCAACCGTCGACCGGCATGGATCGGATGCGCCGATGGCAAAGCTGCAGGCCTTACCTTTAATCGACGGGTTATTGGCTCGGATGGAGCAATACAGATGCACTGGCGAATGCCCGGTGATACGACCGGAATGACCTTTGGTCCTATCGATCCCGAGGTCGGGGTTATTCGCTTTGATAATCACAAGGGTGAGCGCATTGCTTCACTGGTTAACTATAGCACGCATCCGGTTTGCGGTATGAACGAAATGTATTCCATCTCCGCTGATTATCCCGCATATACCATGCAGCTGATTGAGCGGATAGAAGGTGGTGTTTCCCTTTTTTCTCTCGGTGCTTCCGGAAATCAGGTGCCCGTCGAGCGTGAAGGCAATAGTCGGGTCGAAATCGGTCGCGCCCTTGGTGCAGAGGCATTAAAAATTTTACAGCGAATGCCTGTTTACAATGGCTTTCCGATCGGGGTCAAAGCCAGGGAGATTGTTTGTCCGACACAACGGGAAATCGCTCCCACTGACAGTATACGGGTAAAGGTACAAATTTTTGCCATCGGCGATATTATTTTGGTCGCCCTGCCGGGTGAAGTATTCGTCGAGCTGGGGTTGAAATTAAAGGAGAAAATTCAGCATCCACTCTATATCTGTCAACTTTCAAATGGCGGCAATGTCGGTTACATACTGAATGAGCGCGATTATGCGGAAGGTGGATATGAAGCCATCTCGGCTCTGCTGGCTCCCGGTATGGGAGAATATCTTATCGATGAGGCTGCAAAAATGATCGGTCAACTTTCCTGGTGTACAGAGGCCATCAAAGTTGTTCGAACGGATTCGATTACTAGTCCGTTCGAGGATTATTCACAAAAGGGATATGATATCCGTAAAGAGGAATGGGGAGATCGCAAGGGTTTATAAAATACAGGCTGCTTAAAAAGCAAGATTTATACTGTTTACCATACAAAAGGATTACCACAGCGCTTTATCATACAGGTAAAAGGAGAAATTCGTTTTGCAAAAACCGGTTTCAAAAGAAAATGATTATGGTCATGACGTCTTGCGGCTGAATGAGGAAAAAGAATACATCATTGTTGGTACAGCTCATATTTCACGCCAATCCGTCGATCTTGTTCGCAAGGTCATAGAAACGGAAAAGCCGGATTGCGTCTGTGTTGAACTGGACGAACAGCGCTATAAAGCCCTGTCGGAAAAAAAGAAATGGCAGAGTCTTGATCTCAAAGCGGTTATACGGGAGAAGCAAATCAGCACCCTTTTTATCAATATTTTGCTTTCCTCTTTTCAGAAGCGACTGGGACAAAAACTCGGTGTGATGCCGGGAACGGAACTCCTGGAGGCCATTCATGTTGCTGACGAGAATCAAATTCCGATCGAGTTGGCCGATCGCAATGTACGAATCACATTGCGTCGTGCCTGGACCAGCATGTCGTTTTGGCAAAAAATGAAATTTCTCGCCTTTGGATTGGCCGGTATTTTTGAACGGCCGGAATTAGACGAAGAAGAACTGGCAAAACTGCGTCAAAAAGATGTTTTGACCGAATTGCTCACTGAAATGGGCAAGTTTTTGCCGGTTTTAAAAACCATACTGCTCGATGAGCGGGATATCTATTTGGCACAAAAAATCAAAGCCGCAAACGGCAATAAAATTGTAGCCGTGGTTGGAGCCGGTCATCGCGAGGGCATTGCCCGGAAATTGAGACAGGACAAAACCTATGACCTCGAATCGCTCGACTCTATCCCGCCACCCTCCAAAACCTGGAAATGGTTTGCATGGGGCTTGCCCGTATTCATAATCGGTTCATTGGTCTATATCGGATTTACAAAAGGTTCAGCTGCGGCGGGCGATAATGCCCTGTTCTGGGTACTGGCAAACGGTATTCCATGTGCCCTGGGCGCCATTCTGGCATTCGCTCACCCTTTAACGATTTTAATCGCTTTTCTTGCCGCACCGATAACCAGCCTGACCCCGGTTATCGGTGCAGGCTATGTGGCCGTATTTATTCAGGCCTATTTTCGCCCGCCGGTGGTGAAGGAGTTTGAAACCGTGTCGGATGATGTTGCTGTATTCCGGGCCTGGTGGCACAATAAATTGCTGCGGATCTTTCTGGTCTTTCTTCTGACCGGTCTTGGAAGCGCTATAGGGACCTATGTCGGTATGTATGAAATCATATCCAATCTTTTTTAACGATCATTGATGAGTGAGTTTATGTTTTTCCTGAACCACGGTGATAGCATAAAGGAGGACAAGTTTTGGGCGGTTATTTTGGCATCATCTCCGAACAGGATTGTGTAAAAACGCTTTTCTATGGAACAGACTATCATTCCCATCTCGGTACCAAGCGCGGTGGATTGGCGGTATTGAATAAAAAGGGAATAAGCCGCGGCATTCATAATATTGAAAACAGTCAATTTCGTTCCAAATTTGAAGATGATATCCTAAAATTTCATGGCCGGTCCGGAATCGGCATCATCAGCGATACCGATTCGCAACCCCTTTTAATCAACTCACACCTCGGTCGCTATGGTATCGCTTCGGTGGCGAGAATAAACAACAAATTTGCGCTCATTCGAAATGCTTTTAAAAATAAAACTGCCCATTTTTCAGAAATGAGCGGTGGTACGATTAGTCCTACAGAAGTTATCGCCACCCTGATCAATCATGGTGATACTTTTGAGGAAGGAATACGCTATGCACAACAACAAATCAATGGATCGTGTTCTGTACTGCTGCTCACCGATGAAGGGATTTATGCCGGCCGTGACTATTACGGACGAACACCGATCATTCTGGGAAAGAGTACCACCGGTCTGTGCGCTGCTTTTGAAAGCACAGCATTTGTCAATCTGGGATTTGAATTCGAATACGAATTGGGGCCAGGTGAAGTGGTGTTGCTCGGAGCGGATGGATTTGAACAGAAATTGCCTCCTTCCGACCAGCTAAAGATATGCGCCTTTCACTGGATTTATTACGGATATCCCTCATCGACGTATGAGGGCAAGAACGTCGAAAATGTTCGCTATCGCTGCGGTGCGGCCCTGGCAAAGCGGGATGATATTAAACCGGATCTGGTCGCGGGTATTCCCGATTCGGGAGTTGCTCATGCCATCGGCTATGCAAATCAGGTTTCCATTCCAATGGGGCGTCCCTTTGTTAAGTATACCCCTACCTGGCCGAGGAGCTTTATGCCGCAAAATCAATCCTATCGCGACCTCGTGGCACGGATGAAACTGATTCCTATTCTTGATTTCATTCAGAATAAGCGATTGCTTTTCTGTGAGGATTCGATTGTCCGGGGTACCCAGTTGCGTGAAACCATTCAGCGAATCTATGAATATGGAGCTAAAGAGATCCATATGCGACCGGCGTGCCCACCGCTTATTTTCGGCTGCAGATATCTTAATTTTTCCCGTTCGCGATCAGAGCTCGACCTTGCCGGACGCAAAGCAATCGCTGAAATTGAAGGCAATGCCGAAACCGTACCTGACACTTATTTGAATGCAGAGTCTGATAAATATGCGCAAATGATAGAAAAAATCAGAAAACGGCTTAACCTGACATCGCTACGTTATCAGCTCATGGAGGATATGATCAAAGCCATTGGTCTGCGTAAATGCAAGTTGTGTACATACTGCTGGGATCAACAGGGATAAGTCTTTGTTTTTAAAATGACATACGTTATAGCCGGGAGGAAAAGATGAATCGAAATTTACTGCGCCACGTGTCGTTCATACTGCTGTTGACAGCAATTGTTCTGGCATCGCTGACAGCGTGCTCGAACAAAAACGGGGAATCGTTTCGTTTTGTGTTTATGACCGATATACACGTCCAGCCGGAGCTCAAGGCGGATCAGGGCTTTCAAGCCGCTATTGAAAAGGTTAACGAGTTGCAGCCGGATTTTGTTATTACCGGTGGCGATCTGATTATGGATGCATTGGGACAGCCTTATGAGCGGGCAGAATCCCTTTATGCGCTCTACCGCAATCTGATTCAGGATTTTGATATGCCGGTGTATCAAACACTGGGAAATCATGAGGTTTTCGGCCTCTACCGGGAAAGCGGTATTGATCCGCAGCATCCGTCTTTTGGTAAATCAATGTTTAACGAACAACTCGATCAAGAGAATACCTATTATGCTTTTGATCATAAAGGCTGGCACTTTATGATTCTGGACGGCATTGGTTATACGCCGGAGCGGCAGTATATCGGCGTGGTCGATTCTCTGCAAATGGAATGGATTAGAACCGACCTCAGCAGAGTCGATCAGAATACGCCAATCGCGATCTCGACACACATTCCTTTTGTCTCCGTCATGGAGCAGATCAATAACGGCGGTACCGCCGCACTCTCTGCCTCGGCGGTTGTTGCCAATTCTGATCGGGTGATCGAATTATTTCAGTCACACAATCTGAAACTCGTGCTTCAGGGACATCTGCATGTGGTAGAAGAAATCGTATACAAAGATGTGCATTATATTACCGGCGGCGCTGTATCCGGACGCTGGTGGCGGGGACCCAGAGATGGATTTGATGAGGGGTTTGTGGTGGTTGATATTGACGGGATGGCATTCGATTGGCACTATCAGACCTATGGATGGCAAGCGCAAAATCCGGAACCATAAACAGAGTCGGGATTCGTTGTGCCTTAAAAAAAAAGACGACAAAACATCATCTATGGTTGAAAGGATGTGTTCTGCAAGTGTTCGGTAAACTCAAAGACAAGGGCATTTCTCTTCTGGTCCATCAGGTCCTGGAGACAAAAATCAAGCGCTATGGCAAGCTGGAAGCGCTGGATATCGATAGCGGTCGAAAGATAATCTCTTTTACCGTCAGACTACACGGCGAAGAGCAGGAGACCCGGTTATTTATTGAAAACTATACCATTACCCAAATCGGTGACAAGTATTATTTTAATTTCAAACGGATGCATTCATCGAGGCTGTGGATTACCCGACTGATCGAGGATAAACTAGGCGAATGGCTCGAACTACATCAACTGGAAATTCCAACCGCATTGGCACGATTGGCAAAAACAATGATGTAATCTACAGTCATATTCTTCAAGATATTGCATAACCCCGGTTGCGGCATCGTGCCCGAAGGCACTGCCGCCGGTGAGAAGGATGGCATGTATCTTCTGCACCAGGTTTACCGGTTTTAATAAATCGGTTTCTCTTGTTCCCGGCGCGCCACCCCGAACGTCCACGCCGGCGGTTGCGCCATTTTCGGCTATGATTACCGTACAACCGGTCATCGCCTCGTTATTTTGAGCGTGGCCTGTACAAATGCCGTCAATTTTGAAAAATGGAAATTCCTGAAATATTGTGAATAATCTTTATATTGGATAATTGCATTTGTCTACCATTCCCAGTCGCTCCGCAGTAGCTCATTTCCGAATTTTTTATAAACCGCTTCCACACGGGTTGCCTTCAGGCCATCAGCGGCATTGGCATGCGAAGATGCCGTTTGTACGATTTCCTTTTCTGCCTCAAGACCTCGCGCATACGGTATCGTTCGTTGGAAATGTGATTCTGCCCTCTCCATGTCACCACGACGTTTTGCCTCTATGGCCTGTGTAAACCAGTAGTAAAAGCTGACCGTGTTTTCCGCATAACGAAGGTTTTGGTCGTCTTCCGCCAATCTCTGTTCGATATCTTGCGGGTAATCCACTTGTCTTACTGAATCGATGATCTCCCGGCATTGCTGCAGAGCCTTGAGACTTTCTTCAAGATCGACACCGTCGTTTTCTACCGGGTGATATGCTTTTAATTTCAGGTGTTGCAGATGAAAAAGCGGTTTTTTGTCATCTATTATTCTTTGTGCCAGATGATCGGTATGACGCCACTGTTTAACGCTCGACATGGCATATTCCATGTTTTCGTATAAACGCTGCATCAATGCAGCTGCAGGTCCGTAGAGATCGTGATAGTATTTTTGCATCAGATCATCCATTTTCAGCTCGGGATTCCAGAGTAAACGGGCGAAAAGATAATTGTTCAACCGTTTCATCCCCAGCAGAGAGGTATAGACATGCATATAGTGAGCATGCCGGATACCATAACGATAATAAAGGGGAATATCATGGGCCATTATAGTTGGGTATAAAACCGGCAGGCTTTTAATTCTACTCACATTAAAATATTCACCAATGAAAAATTGTCCTTTATAGTATTTTGGCCGTTGCTCTGTCCAGCCGAGAAAATCATTCCAGATACGGGTATTATATTCGGTGCACAAGGTATCATCCAAAAAATGCACATAACAGCGTTTGATCGGAAAAATGGTTCCAATACAGTTCTCATAATTAAATTCCTCGGGCAACGGGCGTGTGGGAGGGGGGAGTGTCTCATGATAGATCGGAAAGATAACCTGAATGTCGCGATTGATTCTACCCGAATCGCGCCCTTCCTCGATTGCCTGATGGACCTGATGCACCAGTATGAGCAAGCGATCCGTTGGAGAACCGAGCGGTTCACAGTTTTTACATTGACACCAGTCTCCTCCATCTATAGGCCAAAAATTAAGGCTGTTTGCCTGCTGCCATTTACCCTCTGCCAGTTGATCAACCATCCTTTTCGTGAGTTCAGAGACGGCATCGCTGTTGGATGTGCAAATGTTGGTGCCGAATTCATATTTAAAGGTCTTGCGCTCTGCATCGATCAAGCCATACCATTCAGGATGCGCTTCAAAAAATGTCAATATCCCGTCATTGTCTTTATCGCCTTTATACTCTTTTTTACTATATCGGTATGGATCTTTCTTTTTATTCTCGTCACCCTGAAAAGCGGGGTGGTTATAGGGATATTCTGCACCGGGATTGAGAAAATCATGGAAATGCTGATGTCCGCCTACTGTCAGTCGCATTCCAATCTTTTTTAGAAAAGGACGATTCGGTTCAGCGATTGTCCAAAAATTCATACGGTTTCGGGCCATCCACAGATAAAAGTCGCGACTGCCGCGATCCTCCCATGCCCAAAACCCCCGCGTCTCAAACGCCGGTTTTTGGATGACGGGTTTTGTAATATGTAAAATCTTATGAGATGGAATCACTTCTTCAAAGGGTTCAGGGCCGTACCAGCGGATGCCGAACGATTCAAGAAGGTGGTATACACCATAAAGGGTACCGGTCCGATCCGCACCAATGATATAGAGTCTTCTTTGCTCCGACACGATCGCAAAACTTTCCTTGCTATCGAGTTTGGCAACGAGTTGGTGATCTTTAATTACGTGCATGAGGTCGGGATTTTCCTGGGCAGTCTTGAGATCTGTTAGCACAATAGCGTTTTCCGTTAAAGGGGTTGATAACGACATCAGGATAAATGCTGAATCCTGATCTTCACAGCGGCATAATTTTTTCAGAAATGTGTGCAGTTCTTTGGCAGCAAAACTATGCGTACAGGCGGCCATCTTTTTGTATTGATCTCCGCTCCAGTCAATATCCTGCTCCGCCTTTGATGCTTCTGCTATGGTTGGAAATGGTTTGGCGTTCACATAAATACGCCAGGCGGGAGTGAGCTCCAGGCGGTTGCCGCTGCAAGCCGTTAATGTCCATATTGTGGAAAAAACAACCAATATTACCAGTTTTACTATATAACGATAAGAAAACATGGACGAACCTCCCTGACGAATTTTTATATAATGATATTTTGATTTTGGGTAAAAGCGGTGGTGTCTTTCTCGTCTCGGTTCGGAAATAGGTCCACAGATCGGTTATCCACCAGGAGAACGACCTTATTCGACCGGTTTGCTGGTTAATAATCCTATGCCGCGCCCCTGGTCGCCAACAGCGCAATAAAACATATAATGTGTGTCGTTCTCAGGATTGTAGATAAGAGAAATATTATGGGCATGGGTGTTATCCAGGCCTTGTGGATGTCCGCCTGCTTTGAAAATAGGTTCCGGATGTTTGCGCCAGTGAATCAAATCATAGGAAAAAGCCACCATGGTATGGGCATGAACCTGCTGGTCCGGATTATTTCGAGAAGCGCCAAAATAAAACATCACCCAGTGATCTTTATCCCGATAGATTTCAGCGTCCGCAGCAAGGAGGGCATCATAACCATCTGCGTTATTTTTAATGACCGGGTTGTCCGGGTATCTTTTCCAGGAAATGAGATCTTTGGAGGTAGCAAAACCGATTTGTTCTTTGCCGTTTTTGCCTTTGGCGTTGTAAAAGTTCCAGAATTGACCTTCATGTTCGATCAAACAGGGGGAGTAAATTACCCTGTTTTCCCATGCTGCTCCCTTTCCTATTGAAAGGATGGGAACTTTTTTGGAATAACGGTTCCATTTCAATCCATCTTCGCTCCAGGCCAGTCCCTGACCACCTTGACCAAGTTCATATCCGCCCTGTATTGGATAACATCCATAGAGAACCCAATAATGATCTTGCCAATTTTTCAACCTCGGAGGTGTTTGTACGTTATTGTCGTCGAATAAAGGTCCCACCATAACAACACCACCATGATCGAATGCATGTGGCTCGCCATAGCTCATTACCAGGCCGGCCGGCCTCCAGTGGATCAAATCTTCCGATACTGCCAGACAGGATTGGTATCCTTTGCCGTCATAACCAAAATAGAGCATGTGCCACCGGTCATTATGCCGATAGACGTTCGGGCCGTCAACCATTTCAAAATGTAGTTTTTTTTCCAGACCGGCGTCGACCACGTAACCGGGATAATAAATCCACTGGCGATAAGGCCTTGACCAGGAATGCAGCAAGCTATCATTGATTGCCATGGGGCTTGCCCCTTTATCTTGCGACAAAGCAGAAAAGCAAAAGAGAGATATAATCAATACAAAACCGTTCAGAACGGTTTTGTTTGCCAAATCCCGAATTTCCCGGGAATTGGGATTTGTCACCTGTTTTTTCATAGTTGAAATATATAACAGCTGTTTTCAGATTACAAGTGTTTTTTCATCTTCACGGCATTCTTTTTTTAAAAGAACCGGAGCTGTAAACGCCGAATTGAGGATGTATAATCCGAGTAAACCCTTGAATGGGAGCGATGAATTTTTTATATTCAGTTCAGCAAAAGAAAAGACGGGTATCAGATAAAATTTTCAACATTGTAAGTTACCTGAAAAATCTATAAATTAAATGTTGGAATTACATAGCTTGCTGACCGCGTTAGGCAGCAGCGATGAGAAAAATAAAGGTCTGTAATGGAAAAGAAGAGAAAAACGCCTAATGTAATTTTAATTGTAATCGATGCCCTTCGGGCCCGGAATTTGGGATGTTATGGAATGCAGGGAGAGCCGAGTCCTAATATTGACAAGGTCGCATCAGAGAGTACCCTGTTCGAAAAAGCGTTTTCATGCTGGAACACAACGGATCAAAGTTTGACATCTATTCTCACCGGCAAATATCCGCGTTCACATGGGATCATGAACCACGGAGACAAAGTGACAGAGGAGGAACGCCGGCTCTTCCTGGAGACAGGCACAAAGCTGCTGGCGCAATACATGAAACAATCCGGGCACAAAACCCTGGCCGTCGACTGGATGTCCCGATGGTTTAAGGAAGGATTCGATGATTATGGATATGAGCTCGAACGCAGGGGACTGGATCGGCTTAAATACCACCTGGTCACTCTGCCCGGTTTGTATCGCGATTATTTGCTCGGTCATTTGCCCATTCTGAAACTTTACAAGCCCATGCGAAAATCATCCCCGAAGGAACTCATCAAAGGCATGAAAGATGTATTGAGTACTTTTGCCTTTACCTTCAATCTTGCGAAATTGCAGGATGCCCGTTTTGTCACCCAAATAGCGAACGATCTCATCGATCACTCCCAGGAAAATCCATTTTTTCTTTTTTTACACTATTGGGATACGCACACGCCCTATTATTGTCCGAAAAGCTATCTCGATAAATCATCGATTTATGACTCGAAATCGCTGCTTATGGAAAAATATCGCGGTTCCGTCAAATACGTTGATTTCCAGCTGGGTAAATTATTTAACCATTTAAAGGAAAATCAACTTTGGGATGATACACTGCTCATCATCACGTCTGATCATGGTGACAGTTTGACCGAGCACGATATCTATTTTGATCATCATGGATTGTATGATGAAACCACACATGTTCCCCTTATCATGCATTACCCCGAATCCATACCTGCCGGGAAACGGATAGAATCATTCGTACAACACGTTGATCTCGTTCCTACCCTGTGCGACCTTTTTGACATCAATTGCAATATTGACGAACTGGATGGGAACACGCTTTTACCGATCATCCGCGGCGACAAAACGGCTCATCGGGATGAGATTTTCGTAGAAGAATCCTACGTGCAAAAAAAATCAGCGATACGAACAGAAGATTATAAATATATCTATGCTGTCGATAATGACGGATGGTGCAATTATTGTCAAAAAGTGCATGTGGGACGGGAAGAGTTGTACGACCTGAATGAAGACCCTGCTGAATTGACGGACATCGCCCCGCAGCAAAAAGAGCTGGCAGAAAATATGCGCTCAGAATTACTGGCAAAAGTAAAAACTCTGGACATGAAACGGCAACAACTGCGGCAAAAATACAAGCCGCAAAACGGCGAGTTATCTATAGAACCGGATTCCGATGACGAAGAGTTGATAAAAGAGCGTTTTAAAAAACTGGGTTATATGTAAAATTGAAAACAGCCAAGTATTTTTTAGGTGTCGGCATCCTGATTGCGGTTTTTAACGCGGTTATTCTGTCGATTATACTCTATTTTGATTCAGATGCAGCTTTAAGAATATTATCCATGATCGGTGCCTGTCATGTCGGCGGCAGGCTGGCTTTTATAGGTACCGGTTTTGAAGTTGGCTTGACAACCATACCGATCATCCTGATTATTATATTTTATAACACCGCTTATTTGCTGATCGTTTATTCTATCTTTGTTCTCCTGTCTGAAAATGTATCCAAATTAAAGTTTTTTAAATCTATACATGACAAAGTACAGGAAAGCAAAAAAATTCATAACAAATGGAGCCTGATCAGTATTGCTGTGTTTATCTGGATTCCATTACCCATGACCGGTGCCGTTATTGGCTCGCTTATCGCCTATCTGGAAGGCTTTCAAAACAGGCAAATCGTAATCGTTTCAGTGCTCTCTATGTGGTTTGGCGTAATCAGCTGGACGTTATTGTTTCATCAAATGTATGGCTTTTTGCGTTCCCTTCATTCCTATACCACGCTTTTGTTTACCCTTCTATTGCTCATGCTACCCTTTATATTTGCATTTTTTCAAAAATTCCGAAAACGAAAAATGCTGGATTGATTATGGCCTGGACCGAAACCTTTACCATGAAGCTTGCCAATCTTTTCCCCGCCGGTGTGGATACCGCTCTCCGTACTCTTGCTGAAAATAAACAGATCGATCGTCTCATTCATACCTACACGAAACGAAAACTTTCACCGATCAACCAGCTTGAGCGTCTCCTCATCGTATCCGACACCAATATAGGAGACGCGGTGTTTTTACAATCTTCAGCCAGAATTTTGAAACATTATTTTCCCGATTGTATCGTCGATTATATTTATCAAAAATCGGCTCATCCCTTGATCCGCCATAATCCTTATATCGACCACGCTTTTCCCTATTTTAAGGATACGAATTTTACATCTCCCCGTAACAGTGAGTCCATTGTAAATCTAGTCGCCAAACACCGGTATGATTTGATTATTAATCTTTATCCTTTTTTCTCAAATGGTGCATTAAATCATGCCAGTTGTCCGGTGATTATACCCTATCGGTTTGTTGCCAATATTGTCGCCAATACCAGGGCGCATGTTAAAGAACCGCCGCATGTTTTGCTGCAATTGTATAATATGATTCATCATATGGTATTTCTTTTACCAACGTCTGCACGCCCCGGAAAGAAAAAATTGCCATTTCCCGGAAACAGCCTTTATCTTTCGAATAAAAGTCTCGTTCATGCGCAAGCCTTGCTCGGACAGCTGGGCCTGCATAAGGAAAACCCCATTCTCTTTTTAAACCCGGATACCTCTTCCCAATATACACTGATACCGCTCTCCTTGCAGATAGCCATTGTGAAACAGCTGTTAAAGCGTCATCGTACTATTCAGTTTCTCATTGGTCCGGGATTTACCTACCCGGACGTTGAAAGAGCTCTTCGCAATACTTTTTCGAAGAAATATCGCGATAGAGTCTTTTTTCTTCCCCGCAGTGTTTCTATTGATACTTATGCGGTTCTGATCGATATGGCGGATGTTTTCATTACCGGTGATACGGCGCAGATGCATGTTGCTGCCGCTTTTAAGAAGCGGGTGGGGGGAGGGACACCATTTCGCAATACGACCGCTCTGATCGGTATCTTTGGTGCCACGAATTCTTCTATATATGGATATGATTCGCGATCCCGCTACCACCTTGCCAGCAATCAAAACGCCCCTTCGTTTGCCGTTTCCGGAACGCCGGAGTGTAAAAATTTAACCTGTATTCATAAAACCCGAAAAAAATGTCCCGTGGTCAATTGTTTCAATGGTTTAAAATTACAGAATATTATTCAAACGATCGACGATCAATTTGATATTTAATCAGGAAGGAATAAAAGATGCTATTTAGGAGAAAAAAAGAAAAACCGGTTATTATCGTATCCGGGTTACCAAGATCAGGAACGTCGATGATGATGCAAATGTTAAAACAGGGGGGGGTGGAGATTGTCTCGGATGGATTGCGCCAGCCAGATGAGAACAATCCAAAGGGATATTATGAATTTGAAAAAGTAAAAGAGATGGGCAAAGATGATTCATGGTTGCCAAAGTGTAAGGGCAAAGTGATCAAAATCGTATCTGTATTTCTTTCCAAACTTCCCGATACCTATCGTTATAAAGTGATTTTTATGCGGCGGGATATGCAGGAGATACTCGCCTCGCAAAGGAAGATGCTCGTTCGACTGCAAAAGGATCCCAATGATGTTGATGAAAAAAAACTGGTGCAACAGTATAATAAGCATTTGGATCAAATCCAGAGTTGGTTAAAAGGCAAGAAAAATTTCAATGTATTTTATGTGGATTATCGCGATGCTTTGAATCGCCCTGAAGAGTACGTAATTCAGATTCAATCCTTTTTGGATATGGAATTAAATGCTGAAAATATGATCCGGAGTGTGGATAAATCTTTATATAGAAATCGTATATCCGGATAGGTTATCCGTTATCAGAGGAAATTCTATGATCGTTCAAGTGAAAAAATTGCCGCATGCACCGCCGGAGCAGTTGTTTAAAAAGCATAATACGGATGCAGGATATGATTTGCGGTGTGCCAGGGATATCATCATCAAACCTGTGCAAGAATTAAAAACCGAAACCGATAATGTGACCTTTTCTGATGGTACGGTTCATCGGCGAAGCGTCTATGAAAAACAGCTCATACCTACGGGCATTCAAATTGCACCGGAGGATTTATCCTACTTTTGGCTGGTACCGAGGAGTGGTTTTTCCAGCAAATATCTAATGGGAATACGCAACGTTCCCGGTTTGGTGGATTTTGAATATCGGGGAGAAGTATTTATCTCTGCCATTGCCTTTGGACACGCCATTCCTGTTGCCCG
>WJMF01000233.1 GCA_014728085.1 Candidatus Zhuqueibacterota bacterium | reverse complement strand
GTTTTCATCTTATGAACGCTTTTTTGATGCCGTCATCACCGCCAGCGATTCCAGCGAGCTTCGTTTAAAGCCGCACCGGGATCTTTACAGTCTCTCTCTTTTCAGGTTGGGAATCGAAAAAGCGGAATTCGATCGTGTCATTGGTTTTGAGGATAGTGAATCCGGAACTATTTCCATTCGTGCCGCCGGCATAGGCTTGTGCGCTGCTGTTCCTTTCGCGGAAACGTCGGGTCATAAACTCGATCACGCCAGTTTTTTGCTTCACGGCGGAATGCCTGAAGCGATTTTAATCAAACATATGTTTCTCAGTGACCGGGCTCTGGGGGTGGAGGAGCGTAAAGACTGATACCGGTCGTTTGATCGTATGACCTGATCGGAGTGACGGCGGAAGGTTTTTTACGTGAATTTTCCGGCGCACAACGCCCGGGATTTTGCAATGAAACGTTGGATTAAACATCCGCTTGCTGCAGGACACGTTTTCGGGACGGGATTTGGGGGAGATTTTTGCTATCCGCTAAACAGTCATTATCCGGCTTTTATCAGCTTGCCTTGACGACCACAATGGTTTGATCGTCCAGTTGTTCCCTGTCACCGACAAAATCATTGACCGCCTCAACAAGATGATCCCGAATATCCCTGGCGTTCATATTGATCCATTCCGCTTTGAAAATCTGCTCTTCACCAAACTCTGTATTTTCGCGATTTCTTGCTTCAGTAATGCCATCCGAGATTAAAATAAAAACATCACCCTGTTGATAGTGGACGGTTTGTTCTTCGAGTTTTTTTCCAAAGAGACCTTTCCTGTCAAGACCGAGCCCGATACCCTTTGGCGTTAATTGCTCAAGGAGGCCTTTTCGGCTGTTGAAATAATATAGCGGTAAATGGCCCGCCCTTGCCAAAATCATTTTATTCTCTTCGGTATAAAAGGTGGCTCCGATAGCGGTAGCGAACGATGATTTTTCAAAATCCTGGCAAAGAATATCATTGGCGCGCAGAAAAAGTTCTGCCGGGGAGAGGTTGAAACCATACAGAGAGCGGAAAATACCCTGCACTTTTGCCATGTAGAGAGCAGCGGAAATACCTTTACCGCTGACGTCTCCCAGAATAACCATAAGACTCCCGGGATTTCCGTTTAGAAAATCATAATAATCACCCCCGACTTCAAGAGCCGGGAAGGTAATGCCGGAAATATCGAGGTTTTGAACAAGCGGTATGGTCTGCGGCAGGGAGGAGGTTTGAATGCGTCTGGCCAGGCTCAACTCATGCTTGAGCCTCTCTTTTTCGGCAAGATCAGCATACAGGTATGAATTCACAATGGTGGTGGACGCCTGGGAAGCAGCTGTATTGAGAAACTCGAGATCTTCCTGATCAAAAGGGGTTTCAGAGCGTTTTTCACCTGCCAGCAACGCTCCGATCAAGGAGTTGCTATTATGAATCGGTATGATCTGGCGGAATCCCCGATCCTGTAGCGGTTGTTTCAAGCCTTTCGGCAAATAGTCTACAAGCACGGCATGGTCCATTCGGCGTCCGGAGAGATTGGTATATAACTCCGGACTGAGGGTGAGACAGATTTCATGCCACTCTTCGTCAAAAGTGTGACAAGCTTGACAGCATGATATGACTTTATGATCGCGAAAAAGCACAAGGCAGGCCTTTTTGAGGTGCATCAAATTTGCCACGCGATCGACAAAATTTTGTGCCAAAACGGTTATATTGAGCTGTCCCGAGGTCATTCGTGAAAGGGTATCTATGGCATCACGGTAATTGTAATGAACCCGGTAGTATTTTTGGTCTATTACTTTTTTTCCATACTGACCGACTTGCAAAAAGAGAAAGGCCAGGAGGATAGCAAATAGCATGACGACCCACTTTTCCTCTCTGTGTTGGTCTTCCACTCCCATCGGTGAGTCGATGATTTCTATGGTGGTACCGGTAAAATGGATGTTGGGTATGTCGAAAGAGGCTTGTTTTAAACCGGAGAGCGAAGCGAAGAAAAAGACCAGCAGCAGCGTAATCCACAGTGTTGAGACAAAGGTATACTGAATATTTCGGCGAATACGCAAGTCCAGATTTAACAGGCGATAACGGCCAATGGTATAAAGATAGGAAATCGGTAACAACAAGAGAGGAATACCGATATAGCCCATTTTTACGGTTTCATATCTGTTAAAGGTCAGAAACAGGAGGATAACAGACAACAGAACGGCAACATAGCCGGCCCATTTGATCGGTTTAACCAGTTTTTTATGCTCGGGATTTTGCTTCTTTTTGAATATATTTCGTATAATAATAAAATACAGCATGGGAGTCACCACACCGAGATAAAAGCGGGGATCCGCCCTGGGCGGGATGGAGAGAATAAAGGACACAAGAGCAAACCCATAGGGGACCAGACGAAGCCAGCGTTTTCGCAACAGTTCCGGACTCTCCACCGGAAAGTAGAAATGCGTATGAATCCACAGGGCAACACCGAAATAGAGGGTAAAATACATAATCAGCTGACGCCCATAGGCATAGTCATCGACAGTAAAATCGCGTAGAATAAGAATCAATGTCATAAAGCAGCCGATCATGACCATTGAAATTCCCAGAAGGCGGGCGGCTTTTAACTGCGGCCGGCTCAGAATCAAAAAGGCACCGAAAAGCATATAGATCCAGCCGCAAAGGACAAAAATCATTAAATTGAATTCAATACCATAACGCGCCAGCCTGACCGGTAGAGTAAAAATTTGATTCTGACGCAGAATTTTGTAATTGATGATCTTGCCGCTGCGACCACTGCGCAATATTCTGTCTGCAGCAAAAAGATCTTTAAATGTTTTAGCATTGATTTCCAGAATAATGTCGCCCGCTTTCATGCCGGCACGGTCTGATGCCCCTTTTTCAATGACATCAAAAACCCAGGCCATGGACTCAAAATAGGTTACGAAACTATCCGGTATCGCTTTTTTGGCAGCCTTGTACTGGAGATGGTAGCCGGACGCTGGTCTAAAAACGAGCAGGTCGATGGAATCCCCTTCAGCAGAGCCGATTTGCTGCATAGCTGCAGCCGGTGAGTAGACATAACGGTTCTCCAGCTTAAACAACAGATCGCCTGCATGGACGGAATCGCCGGGTGAGGTTCTGTATTCCGGTTTAACCCGGGATTTTTTTATTTTCGAGTCCTTAAGCTCAAGTGCTGCAGGAAATGTATTCCAGATCACCAAATGTGAGGGTACATTCGTGAACCAGTTTTCATCCGTCGGTGTCGCGGAATAGCGCAAAAAATTATATATGGAGAATCCGAATAAAAACACGATAAATAAACCGAAAATCAATCGGGCTATATTGGGGTGACGGCCCGGATAGGATGATTGAACCGGATGTATGGAAGGATCTTTAGTCATAAAACGAGACCTGAACGTTTGTTGTTGTAAACATCAGGAGTGATGTCCATTATACGTGCCTGGTAAAACTTTTGTTTCCTGATTAGGAATGATATTTATATTTACAGCCACACCTGCAGAAAAGCGAGAATCATCGGAATCCTCTACCGGATTTTACAGGTGTTAGGTACGCTGCTGACCACTGCCTGGTGTAAAAACCCTGATGATCGAAATGAATATGTTGATATATAAGAAAAAAATTTATATTTTGCAATGCCGGAGTTAGAATCCGGCGGAACTATTTATCTTTTATATCGTTGTCTTATAAATATCCGAATTGCGATAAACCACAGTAATTCTCAAAAGCACAAGGAGGAGACCATGATGAAACGCCTTTTTACAGGCACACTGTTGCTCGCATTGTCGTTGTTACTGGTGCTGGGAGCTTGCGGAGATAAAAAGCAATCTCCCGCAGAAGATTCAAGTCAGTCCCGGGTTTTGAAAACGGAAGCGGATACCGAGCCTGCCGGTCAGGTTCATGCCGCTCATATTTTGCTGGCCTACAAAGGTGCGGAACGCGCCGCCCCGACCGTAACCCGAAGCAAAGAAGAAGCGCTTGCACAAGCCGAAAAAATTCGAAAAGAACTCAAAAACGGAGCGGATTTTACTGAAATGGCCAAACTCTATTCCGACTGTCCGAGCAAAAGGAATGGCGGAGATTTGGGTTATTTTGCCAAAGGTCAAATGGTAAAAAAATTCGAAAATGCCGCCTTTGCTCTTGAAAAAGATAAAGTTTCCGATGTTGTTGAAACCGAGTTTGGATTTCATATCATCAAACGTCTCTAGGCAAATCCAACTGAATGATAAAGCGTTTTACCTCCGGTAAAGCGCTTTTTTTTTCTTTTTGATTGGAAAAGAGAATGATTTTTATTACTGTTCTTAAAAATAAAAGTGAGGAAAAATCGTGTTCATTAAACAATTTAAACCAGGGGGAGACAGAAACTTTTCATATCTGATCGCTGATGAAAAGAGAGCCAAAGCTGCGTTAATCGATCCCAGCTACAATGCAGGCCTGCTGGTTGATGAAGCAGAGGATCAGGGCTTTGAGATTCTCTATATTTTTAACACGCATGATCATTATGACCATACCAATGGAAATGAAATGGCGAAGAGCCTGACCCATCGGGAACCGCTCAAATTCAAAGACAAGGATCCGCTGAGCGGAACGATCATTTCAGACGGTGCGACATTGCCATTGGGTGATCTCGAAATTAACGTTATTCACACACCCGGGCATACACCGGATTCGATTTGTCTTTATGTCGATGATGCCGTCTTTACCGGGGATACGCTCTTTGTCGGCAAGGTAGGGGGAACCGACTTTGCTGAACAGGCGCGCCAGGAATATGAATCCCTGCACAACAAATTGCTGAACCTGCCGGATAAAACCCGTGTTTTTCCCGGACATGATTATGGAACGAGGCAAGTGTCAACCGTCGGTCATGAGAAAGAGAATAATCCTTTTCTTGTTCAGCCCGATTTCGAGGCCTTTGTCAATTTAAAACGGAATTGGTCTCAGTATAAACGCGAACATGGTATTTCCTGATATTAATGATAACAGCGATTTTGTCCTGCGTATACAACTGGAAACGGGTGCATATAAAGTCAGTCAGAAAGACTGGAAGGGAAATAAGGAGGTTCGTATCGGAACCGGTTATCATGTTGCCGTACCCTGGCTTGGCGATCTCGACGACCCTGTAGCAGTAGTTCAGTTTACAGGCGCCTTAATTTCCCGGCAGGGAAAAGTGGTACGGGCAGGAGCGGAGGGAATATTTGTCAAGTCAAATTCGTTTATAAAAACAGTAATAGGTATACCGCAATTGATCAATGATGAGGATGTTGAGACTATTCTTTTCAAACACAAGCGAACAGATATGGAACAGAATCCACTGGCGTACAAAGTTGCCCTGCAGAATTTGATTGCAAATCTCACGGACAACAAATCTCTGGTTAAATAAAGTTGTGATGAAATGAACCGGCTGAACTATATTTTCAAAGAATTTATCTATTTTTACAATGAAATTGCCATCTATCTGGTTTTCGGATTTGTGGTTGCCGGCATACTATATGTTTTGTTTCCCACGTCAATGGTGAAAAAACATCTGGGTAACGACACCTTTGCTTCCGTTATTAAATCCAGTTTGTTTGGAATCCCGCTTCCGCTCTGTTCCTGTGGTGTTGTTCCTGTAGCCACATCTTTGAAAAATAATGGTGCCTCCAGAGGTGCTACCGTTTCTTTTCTGATATCGACTCCTCAGGTTGGGGCTGACAGTTTTTTGATCACCTATTCGCTCCTGGGCTGGGTCTTTGCCCTCTTTCGAATTATTGCCTCGGTCATAACCGCCATGTTTGCGGGTATTGCGGTCAACATAACCCGGGTGCGCCGGCAAATCGAAAAAATCAGACAAAAGGAGACAGAGCCCCTTTCGTCCGCAAAATCAAGGTTGCGCAATGTGGCCGGATATGTGGAATTTGAGCTCCTGGGATCGATCGCCAATTCACTGGTTGCCGGTATGATCATTGCCGCCGGCATTGCTGTCATTATTCCGGATGGTTTTTTTCTGAACTATTTAAACAGCAATTTGCTCTCCATGTTGCTTATGCTTGTTGCCGGTATACCGATGTATGTATGTGCCTCTGCTTCCACACCGATTGCAGCCTCTCTGATTATGAAAGGCCTTTCTCCCGGCGCGGGACTCGTGTTTCTGCTTACCGGACCCGCAACAAATGCTGTAACCATATCCGCTGTCGTTAAGGTGTTGGGAAAAAAAGCGGTCGTCATCTATCTCACTTCCATCGCCGTTGTTGCCCTGGGGCTGGGCTATCTGCTAAATGTTATTGCCGCCCGTTACGGCTTTGGCGAGATTATTACCACACATCAGCACCACTTGCTGCCTTTGTGGCTAAAGGTATTCGGTTCGCTTTTGCTTACCGTCATGCTTTTGTTTTATTACGGAATAAAACTGAAGAGCCGGTTTTTTACAGTGCAGGATAAAAAGCAACTTTCCGATTACGAATTTTCGGTCGATGGAATGACTTGTCAGCACTGTGTCCGCACGGTCAAAAACGCGGTTGAATCGGTTGATGGGACGAAAAATGTCCGAGTCGATCTGGAAGCACATAAAGTCTATCTGGATGTTGATTCCGACAGCGTTATCGAAAATGTTAAAACCCGCGTCAAAGATGCCGGATATACGGTTTGATGGTTCAAAATGGCTGAAAAACACTATTACGAGCAGAAGAGATTCGCACAATCCTACCTGATTCCGTTTTTACAGAACACTATACCCGGATTCAAGGGGTTGCGTATCCTCGAGGTCGGTTGTGCTGAAGCCGGATTTTTGGATCAAATTCAACGTGCCGGTATGCAATGTGCCGGTATTGAACTTGAAAAAGCCAGAGTCGACCTGGCACTGGAGAAAAATCCGCAACTCAACTTATATGTCGGGGATATTACCGATGC
>WJMF01000006.1 GCA_014728085.1 Candidatus Zhuqueibacterota bacterium | reverse complement strand
TTAGTATTACCCCACTATTGTAGACACACCGAAAAGTCCGTATATTACATTTAATCTATGGAGGTGTGTCATGAGTAGAGATAGCAGAAAACAATATACTGCTGAGTTCAAAATAGAAGCAGTTAAAATGGTCCTTAACGGACGTCCTATCAACGATGTTGCCGATGGACTGGGCATCAATCCAAGTATGCTCTCAAGGTGGAAACGAGAATATTTAAAAGACCATGGTAATGCGTTTCCTGGCAAAGGACAATTAAATCCCGCAGAACAGGAAGTTGCTGATCTAAAGAAAAGGCTGCGTGATAAAGAAGAGGAGAACGCCATATTAAAAAAAGCGTTGGCCATCTTCTCAAAACACCAGAAATGAAATTTGTTTTTATTGAAGATAACCGCTCTGAATTTCGAGTGGAGAAGATGTGCCAAACTTTGGAGGTTTCCAGGAGTGGATATTACAAATGGAGAAACCGGCCAAAGTCGAGACAAGCCATTAGTAATGAAGAACTTTTGGTAATTATTAAAGAAATTTATAAAGAACACAAACATCGTTATGGTAGTCCACGAATTTGGAAGGAATTGAGACAACGAGGTATTATCTGTGGAAAGAATCGTGTTGCTCGACTGATGCGGGAAAATAATCTGAAATCTATACGAGGTAGAAAATTCAAAGCAACTACGAATTCTAAGCATAATTATCCAATAGCTCCAAATTTATTAAATCAAGACTTTACGGTTCATCAGCCCAACTCTGTTTTGGTTTCAGATATTACTTATGTCTGGACTTTTTCAGGCTGGTTATATCTTTGTATTATCTTGGATTTATTTAACCGTAAAGTTGTTGGCTGGTCAATAAGCACTCGAATGACACAGGATCTGGTATTGGAAGCTCTCGATCAGGTCATTAAAAATCAAAGACCAGGGCCAGGATTAATACTTCATTCTGATCGCGGTTCTCAGTTTGCCGGAAACAAAGTCAGAAAAACATTGAAAAAACATCAATTTGTACAAAGTATGAGCAAAAAAGGAGATTGTTACGATAACGCTGTTGCCGAATCATTCTTCGCAACCTTGAAAACCGAATGTATATATTCACGAGTATTTTATACCCGAGAACAAGCTATCAGTGAAATATTCGAATTCATTGAAATGTATTACAATCGGCAAAGAATGCATTCGACAATTAATTTTCAAACTCCAATTTCATTTAATTCAACACGAAAAGTGGCTTAACTGTGTGTCGCAATTTGCGGGGAAAGACCATTTTGATAGTCGGGGCGTGATCGCTCAAAACAAAACTGTCCAGTTCCAAACCATCCTTTTTTAATATAATTTTTTTAGCACCACTCACCTTACTCATGCGTATTGAAAAAGGCGCTTCTTTTATATCTTTTGGCGGATTGGTGTTGAGCACAAATAATGATCCAAAAGAATTGGATGCGAGCGTTGTTCCGGCGGCATCGCAAACCTCAATTGTATACGGGCCATCGAAAACCGGTGAGGGCGCTCCTGTGTTTGTTTCTATAACAGAGTTTATTTCGCCAAATCCATCCTTATTTATAATACCGCTGATTTTAAGAACAGGATCCATTGAAAAGCGTTTTTGCAAACCCGATCCAACGTTCGGCAACAATGATTTCATTAATGCATTATAACAACGCAAACTAACCCAAAGAACGCTGTCTGCCCTAGAATTTCCCATGAAATTATGCCTGATAACAGAAGCTTCTTCGCCCAGATACGTGAGTTTGGGCTCTACTTTCCAGGCGTCAAATGCGGAGCGATCCGTGTAAATAGCCGAACTGTCTCCGCTCACTCCATAAATGAATGGTGAACTTTCACAGACAATATTATTGCGATCCACATTGCCTAAAATAGGCGGATTCACATCGTTGTGAAACGAGCCGCCTTTATATTCATCACCAAGATTTTCTCCATATTCCGGAACTAACTCGGCCGTTTCCAAGGCAATATCCAAAATACGATGACCCAATTCATGCGCTAATGTACTTCCCAAATTATGTGGATTCATTAGCTCGTCCCAATTAGAGGGCGTGACAATAACTGCCCGTGTCCCTTCCAGCGTACAACCGGTCGCTTTGAAATCACCAGAATCATTAACATCACCATCGTTGTTATTATCCAGATACAACGATGCACCCGGCATAAACGCAACAATTACATTAAAATTTCCACCCATCAATCGGTTAGCATCATCTAAATAGTCGTCCAGGTAGAGAAGCAGATCGACAAGTGTGCCATCGTCCTTTAAAACGACAATATCAGTACTACCCAATTTTACAGTTTTGGTAGCAAACTGTTGTGGCAATACTGGATTACCATAATCGTTGTATGTAAGTTGATCCTGAGAGATGGGATGAACTTTGCGAACATAATTTGCCGCCTCAGGCAAATCAGCGGCGTCGACGCTTGGAATGGTTCCGTTTATACTTTGACCATCAGCGAATCCAATTCTATATCGCAGAAATAAAACATTTATGGATGCCGATTTATAGAATTCTCGTTTTATATCCGGGCAATAAAATATTTTTCCATCGTCCCGTTCGAGTGTAATACTCAAAGTATGTTCACCCTCATCCGGTGGTCCTGGAATCGGAAAAATCATATCATCCCTGGCATCAATCAGTTCCTGTTCGGAATAACTGTCACGATATTCATAAGGACGGATAGAAGCAGAATCACCCGCAATTCCTTTATCCTTTAATCTTCCGGTAAAAGTGTGATTATACTGATCCTCATCATCCAGAACGAGCCGGGCAACACCACGTTTATTGGCTACGAGTATATCTCGATACTCAAGCGTATTAAGCGAGTTTTGATTGACAGCCTGGTTATAATAAGTGCGAACCCGGCTGACGACAAACTTTTTTCCAATAATTTTAGTGACACCAACTTTGCTGCCATCTTGCATTCTCAAAACAATATCACGTTCACCCAATTCAGCGGCATGTGCAACAACAAGATCGAATGTCACTTCTGTTGCAGTGGCATTTATGTTTTGCGGAATCAGGTAATCATCCGGTTCATCATCCAGTTTAAAAGTAATTTCATCTACATCATCGAGTCCGGCACCAATTATTTTTAAATTTGAAAAGGTGGATTGCAATTCGCCCACATGTGTGTCCCAGTTTTCGGGATCGTACGCAACGCCGTCAGGAATCATACTCATTGCGCTGCCGAACCTTGTGATAAATACATCACTAAATGGTTGATTCCCTTCCCGGACGCTTCCTTCCAGAGCTTCCTGATAAGCATTCAAAGTGGGAAAATCCGCCGCATTTGTTCTGCCCGCTACAAAAATGTTATACATTTCATCAACAAAAATAGCCGATCCATATTCTGTATATACATATTCAGCATAAAGGTCTTTATCCTCTCCACCCAGCAACGTGGAAAAAGCCGGTCCACCAAAAGGGCCCAATTTGGTGATAAAAACGTCCATTTTTCCAATTATGTCAGAATTTAACGAAAATAACTTTGGGAATTCAGCGGAATATGTGTGACCTGTAACATACGCGTTTGAGGAATCATCCACAGCGATTGCCCATCCCTTTTCCCGCTCTTCGCCGCCGATGTAGGTTGAATATTCCAGGTTACTACCGGATGTATTCAGTACCGATACAAAAGCATCGCCGCCATACAACCAGTAAAGATGGATATCCGGATGACCGCCATATTCTGGTTGAAATGCATTTTTGGTGGGATAGTCGACGGATTGCGTAGTACCGGTCACAAAAGCTCTACCATCCATATCCACTGTAATGGCGAGCCCTTCATCCCATGTGCCTCCACCCAGGTATGTGGAATATACCGCATCGGAGCCATCAGGATTTAGTTTTACGACAAATGCATCTGCCCAACCTGATCTTGTTTTTTGATAAGCATTTTGAGATGTAGGGAAATTATCAGAGATTGTGCTCCCGGTAATATATGCATTTCCATTGGAATCAACACAAATGCCGTAGCAGTAATCGTCATCGGCAGTCTCCCTCCATTCCATATCTTCTTCCTCATCCCCACCGATGAATGTAGAATAAACCAGCCTACCTTCCGGAGAAAATTTGGCTGCAAATCCATCAAAATATGAAGAGGATGTATAAGTCAGTTCAATAACACCAGCGGTCGTATCCCATGCTGTCTGGGTCGCCGGAAAATCATAAGAGTTTGTCTCGCCCGCAATATAAACGTTACCGGATTCATCGATATCGATTGCATTCCCCTGGTCATTCCCACGCCAACTCAAGGGATGTGTATCATGCAAATCCCAACCGGCGCCTCCCAAAAAAGTAGAAAAAAGCAAGTCGCTGCCATCCGGACTTAGTTTTGCGATAAATGCATCTTTTGGCCCCTCCTTTTTATTCTGCCAGGCGTTTTGAATTGGAAAATCAGCAGATTTTGCCCATCCGGTCACATACGCATTGCCTTCATCATCCACAGCCAGACCAAGACAGGCATCATCGTTTTCTCCGTCCAAATAAGCAGCATATATTAAACTTGTTCCGGTCGGATCTAACTTGAGAACAAATCCAAATAAACCGGAAACTGCTGCCGGCGAAAATGGATTATCTTTGGGGAGCAGGCTGGAGCGGCTAAAACCGGACACATATATATTTCCTTCGGCGTCGGTTGCAATCCCATTTGCGTGATCCAGTTCATCTCCGCCGACATAGGTTGAATAAGTCATAGTGGGATCGATGACCAAAGCAAATTGTGGATTATACGTTTTCACATTAAATCCAATGGCGCCATTCTCCTTTAGCGAAAAGCAGCCTGCAACGGGACAATTTTCGCCATTGATTTCCTGGTAAATTTTGGGCCGATGAAATGTGAATTCTTCGTTCCCAGTCTTTACGAGGAGATTTCCATTCCGCTCTACATGAACGCTCTTAGCGCCCTTAAATTCAAAAGCCACTGTTTCCGGAGAAATGCCGGGTTGAACAATAAAATCAAATTCCAGTCGATTTCTGTTTAAGCATTGGCCGTTTAATACATTTAATTCAATTTCTGCCATATTTAACCAACTGCCATGCTTTGGAGTAAAAATAAATTGAAACCGATCGAGCAACTGTTTTGCTTTTTCTGGTGCGAATGTTTAAGTGAACCGGGCTTGTGTGTGCCATAGTTATCCATGACCAGTGTTATCTTTTTGGCTTTTGGGTAGTGGGTTGCGATTTTTTCTATCAAGTGAGCCCAATCTGTTTTGGTTTTCTTTTTTGTAATCTCGATAAATCGTTTGCCTGCTAATGGCTCATTCGCGAGAAAGATATTGCAAACGCGCCGAAAGACTTGAAGAAATTACCAAAGAACGTACAAAAACAAATACTGAAAGAATCAATCAGATTAGAAACTGATCCATTTCAATTTAAAAAAAAATAAAAAAAATACGTGGCATCAATTTCCTCTGTTACAGGTTAAGAATTGATTTTCAATCTGATTCATATCGTTTATTTTATGGCATTGATGGAAATATCGTTTACGTCCCTGGAATTATTTCAATAAAAGATGCTGATAAAATTATCAATAGAATCCGACATGTCGAACTTCCACCTGAATAAATTCCTTTACCAGTTAACAATTTGCTCACGCGCGGCGGCTGGCAACAAATCAGCTTGAGCCATGAAATCTGCCAATGAATATGACAGCGAAGCTGTCAAAAG
>WJMF01000232.1 GCA_014728085.1 Candidatus Zhuqueibacterota bacterium | reverse complement strand
CTGCCATCACGCGTGTAGAGATCGAGGATTTCAGCCGGAATGTCGTCAAGCGTACCCACCTGATCGGGAAAAATATAATAGTGAATCCCGGAAATTTCCGTTTCGACAACCATTTTCGACTCTGCCGGCGTTCCGGATGCGATATCGCTAAACGTAAACCTGGCAAATTCCTGTTTCCAGATATCCGTAACCGTGTCCGCGTTTGGCTCGAGGTCAAGGTTGATAATTTTTTGCTGAGGCAAATCCTGTGGCAGGGCGAAAAAGACATCCGCTTTATTGATCTCTCCCAAACCGTATCCCTTGATTTGATGCGTCAGGGTCACACGGGCATGGCGTTTGTTTTCCAGCCTGTAAAGGTCTTTATCCTGCCGGACCACCTTGTAAAGCTGATCAGTCTCATAATCGATCGACCACAAAAATTCACCATCCCAGGTTAAACCTCTGGCATACGGGCCGGGCGCATCACTAACGATAATGACCTCTCCGCTCTCGGGTTCAAGCATATATATCTCATCCATGTTTCGATCGGCACACCAGAAATATTGTCCGTCAAAGGCCAAACCATGAGCGCTTTTTGCCGGGGCCGCTATTGTGTGAACGGCCGTACCGTCCTGAATATCAATTTTATAAATCTCATTTGCGCGCGAGTCGCTTATCCACAGCGTTTCCTCAAACCAGACCAGTCCTTCCGGGTTGCTGCAGGGCGCCGGCAGAACCGTGAGAATCGTACCGGTTTGGGGATTAACCTTGAACAGTTTTTTCTGTTTACTGTCGATGTTCCACAAATAATCACCATCCCAGGCAAGACCCGCCGGCCAAAATCCGGGGGCGGGAATGGATCTGACCACCTCACCATTCTGCGGATTTACCGAATAGAGCAAATCGGTTTTATAATCAGCAACCCAAAGCAAGGCACCATCGAATGTTAATCCGGTGCAGAATGCTTCCGGTGCGGGAAAAGTCGTCACCTTCTTTCCGGGATGAGCCGAAACCAGACCGGCAAAAAACAAAAAAGAGATGAATAACATTATCCGTTTCATTTATTCCTCCTTTATATTGTATTGCACTGTAAAATTTCAAATCCTACCCTTTTCAGATCTGTTCTTTACATTTTCATCCCTGCGCGGCGCTGGAGATTTTCCGTAATAAAAGTCATCCAGGTAAATACCAAGGCGTCTGAATAAAAATGACCGTCGAATAGCGTACCGGATCGCGGCATGCAAAGGGTTATCAGCATGCGCAAACGGACATACGGCAACACACCTGCCGCAATCCGTGCCGATGCTGCACCAGAAAGTATAACAAGCTTCGGAATTGATTTGCCACCGCAATACCCCGTCTATTTCTTTCATGTCATCAAATGGAATGGCATTGCTCGGACACAACCGTGCGCATTTATTGCAATGACGGCAAAAATCGATCATTGATCGTTCTTGTTTTACGCTGTCTGTCACGAGAGGCAAATTGGTGGTAACAACGGCAATCCTCACCCTTGGACCCAGATCGGGCGTCATCAATAATCCCATCCGTCCGATTTCCCCCAGACCGGCATCCCGGGCAACCAAAGAGCAGACCACCTGATACCTGGCATCGATATGTGCAGTGGCCGCATATCCGATGGAGCGAATAAATTGCGCTATCTGTATCGCGATTGCGCCTGATTTCAGATATTGATTCGATGATTCCATCATCGCTTGCGGTTGCGGCGCCTGACGCATCATGTCATAATCCATTTCAACGACAAGCGCTATGGCATATTGGTGATCGAGCTCAATTTTTTCGCCATATCGTTCTCCGCGTCCTCGAATGCTGTACAAATGATAATCCCGTAATCGCGTTATACCAAGACGATGCGCGCCCAGCTTTTTACCCCAGAATTTAATAAAGCGGGTAAACTCGCCCGCCTCCGCAGATACGGCCTTTGCATCCGGCGTTCCCTCCGCCAAAGGATGTAATTGTTTTACCCCCTCAAAAGAAGGCCGACAGGCTGCGAACATGAGCGGATCAGCGTAAACAGCTTGTGGCGACAAGAGTCCCGGTTTGCTGCGAAACAGATCATCCAAAGATTTGTGGTCGGGTTTGCGCTTATAGTAGGCCTTAAATCGTGCGGTACCGGGAACGAGTTCCCGACGTGAAAACATGATATCGCGTTCATCGATACGCTGCTGCTCACCCGGGCCCCCCGGCATGGGCATTCGCACAACTCTATGGAACGGGAATAATACTGCAATCGCTGCAACAACAGGTATCGCAATCAATAGAGCAGAGAAAAAATCTTTACCGGGAAAAGACCAGATCAAACACGAAAAATATACAAATGCAACAATGACACCTGTCATTAAGAATCGTTTGGCGGCGACTTGCTCTTTTTCTCTCCGGGAAATGAGAAAAGCATAAACCGAAAGCAACAAAATCAAAGCGCCGATCATAAAAACGGTATAGTCGGAAATATCCATTTTCGATTGTCTTTACTTTGGTTCAACCCGATATAAAACAGCATCCTGGTGATGCAAATAGTTGTTCATTATCGTCCAATGGTCCAACAGATTTACCTGCCCAAAATAATCCGGCAGGATGTTCTGCAAATAATCCAGCTGAGAAGAGTCTTCGAGAAAGAGGTAACGCGGTTGGGTTCTTTTGATCAAAGCGGGCAGGCGGTGTCGCCGGAACATGATATCCACAGCCTGGCACCTCAATTCAAAAGCGGCGAGCAAACTGCTGTCACCACAAAGAACCGGGCTAGCCCCCTCCTCATCGACGAGTTCTCTTTTCATCTCTGCCAGAGCGTTTGAAAGAGAAAAATTCAACGTGCTATAATATACAACGATCTGGACACTATGCACAAGAAAAACAAAAATTCCCAATAACAAAAGGGTTTTGAACGGATTTTTACGCAGAACAAACAGAAACAGCAGAATCGGTACCAACCCCAAAACCGGCAAAAAACAGCTCAGATAGAGCTGATCGTATTCTAAAACACGGTAAATTCCAAATCCAATTTGACTCATCGTCAGAATAGCCACCACCAGAAGAATCAGTGGTGGAATCGATACAGGCGTTTTCCCTGCTATGCGGTTGAAAAACAATCCGTTCAGAGCAAGTATGGCAGGGAGCAAAATTAATGAATATCGGGGTGGCGAATAAGCGAATAATCCCAGAAAGGCCATCCCGGACAAGAGCCATAAGGTGAAAAGCTTTTCAGACAAATCCAGTTTATTTCTTTTATACCAGTTGTAAAGATTATAAAAAACGGCGACAACAGCCACAGTATAGAGCAACGGCATAAAGGCATAGAGTTTTAAATGAGCAAAAAAACGGGCATAATTTTTAATCAGTTGCAGCGGATCAGTCGTTATGCGCTCCAGACCGTACAGAGACTGATAATAAATCCAGTCATCGACATAATAGCGAATATGAACAAACCAGATAAAGCCTGTGAGCAGAATAATCATAAACAGGGAAATCAAAACTGTATGCTTGAATTGTGATTTATAGTAAATCAGTGTGAAACAAAACAGGGGAAGCATAAAAAGTGCAGTGGATTTTACCAGGAGGGCGGCGAAAAAAGCAATCCAAAAGGCAGCCAACATGTCTTTACGGCGTGCACCTGACCGGCAAAAGAGATATAAACAATAAAAGGCCAATAAAAGCAAAAGCAACAAACAATTCTCGAGCAGCGCCAGCCGTTGATAAATCAGCAGAGGATAATTAACAACACCCAGCACCAAAACAATCCATCCCGCAATTACCCGTTCCCGAACAAGCATAAGAAACAATATCAGCAAAGAAAACATGCCCAGCCCCACAGCGCCGTATCGAACCGTGGCCAGACTGATGCCGAACCCTTTCAAGAGGGCATATTCATATATCATAAACACCGGTGAATTAACACCGTGATTTATATCATCTTTTACATACCAGTGACCGGTCAGGACCCAGTGCAGGGCGTTATAACCATGCAGCCCTTCGTCAGCCAAAAAAACACCCGAGCGTGAAATATCAGCTGCCGGCGCATCTGCGTAGATGGCGACCCCGCGTAAAAGGACAAATACAAAAAGGGCTGACAAGATAATCAACCAAAAAGAAATGCTTTTTCGCTTTATTACCTTTTGCCGACCCTCTGTCATTTGATAGTCATATCCTTTCCAGGGCGCCACTTGCTCCCGGGCGGTTTATTTCGCTATGAATAATGAGACCATGATCGAGCCTCAATCGCGGTTCCAGATGGTAAGCGATGTTAACAAGACCCCTTTGATTTTCAGGCCACTGCTCTTTTGCACAAAGTCAGATTCCATATTGTAAATGGGGTAATCGGAAAATCGCTATTTTGAAACCACAGAGATATCGATATCCCGGCGGTGTTCATGGACTGGATCGGAACAACCTTCTTGCCGGAAAACGAATCCGGCTTTTTCTGTAACCGTTTTTCGGAAACTCGCTTGAACAGAGACCAGAGTGATCTCCGGCTAAATCCGATCCAAAATTTCTTTCAGGGCATCGGT